>DPJH01000036.1 GCA_003543115.1 Candidatus Moraniibacteriota bacterium | reverse complement strand
TTTTTTCCTTGACTTTTTGTCCAAAATATGCTAAGATTATATGTTATCAGAGACAATGAAGGTGACGAGAAGATGACACGCTCGTTCCTTAAAAATTGAATGAAGAAACAGTACGGGAGGTACTAGTATGGCAAATGATAAACTTGGAAAAGCTTTTGATTCAGTATCAAACATCCTGGGATTAGCAGGAGGAATTCCCGCTATCGTTGAAAGAGTCGGTAAAATTTGGGGCAATCTTCCTGAACCGATACAACAACAAATTCAGCAAAAACTACCCGGATTCATGGGTCTTTCAACTGTTGATGAAGAAATTTTTAACTCTCTTCTCTCTAAACTGAACCTTGAAGATAGGAAAAGAGTAACTGATTTCTTGTATAACAAGTGCCAAGACTTTCAGCGCAACCGTTTTACAAATATTGTTGCCAGCATGGAGATCGTGAGAGGAACGCCGCGAGTCGTTGAAAGAAAATGGAATGAGAATGCTAAAAAATTCGAAGACAAGATCATAGATAAAAAAGATGATGAAGATTTGCGACTGATTTTTCTCCAAGAATTTTCTGCATACATCAGCACATACGGTCCTGACGAGGCATATAAAGCTTGTATCGCCAGCAGAATCATTTTGGAAAAATCAGTATTTCAAGAAGCTACGCGCTTACTCGGCTCAGAATCTGAAGAAAAGGCCAAACAAGCATTTAACGAAGCACTTCAACGAAGAAGAAGGAGATAGCATATGTTGACTTTATTGATATGGATTATCATCATCGCAGCGCTTTTATGTCTTCCGCCAGTACGAACAGGGTTAATATGGATAGGTGTATTCCTATTAAACTATTTTCCTAGCGTAACCGTGGTAATTATAGTCGCACTAGCGATAATAGCCTTGCCTGGAGCACTGCTTTGGTCGATTTACGGAACACCAACCTTAATCGTCCTTTCTGTACTGGCATTAGTATCTATATGGTCATCAATAGCAAGATGGCTGACAACCACCATACTCATTGTCGGAGCATTGGTAGCACTTTTTTACCCGCCAGTAAATAATTATATTACTAGCAACTTCCCCTCTTTTTCAGAATGGAAGACTACCAGCAAAGAATTTGCCAACACCAAAATCGCAGAGAGCACCATCGCTATGAAAAAAGCGACAATTGCCTCAGAGGTTACCAAAGGAACTTTCGGCATAATACTTTGTGATTCAACTGCCTATGACGACTTCGGAGCTGAAATCACTGATGTAAAACTGAAAAAAGATCAGCCGGTTAAATCCACTGGTCTAAAAAGCAAACCTCAAAACGATGATAGCGAAGGCATGATTCTTGTTGCTATCGCTAACAAGAGTGGAGACTTCGTAAACCCGCGCTCAGTTTGGATTCCCATCAGAAATGTAAAATGGGATTCGGAGAAAGTCGAGCCTAAAAAAATCGAGTCCTTGGAGCCGGAGAAAGTCGAGCCTAAAGAACTTGAAGCGGTGAAACCAGAACCGATAGAGTCTACCGGATGGTTGAGTTTTCAACATCCGGAAAGAAACTATCGAGACAGGTTTTTCGTAAGCATCAAAAGGTTTGATGGGGACGCCCTTGTGATCAGGGGCACCGACGCTCTGGGAAAATCCTTTATTCTTGAAGCTAATACAATGGTTCAAGAATTGTTCGTTGGCAGGTGCCAATGGCCAAAAGGATGGTCGGATTTCAGTATCCGGCTTCATACCTCACAATCTGGGGAAGGAACAATCGACATTCCCCTTAAAGACGGCGGAAACAAGACAGTTGTTCTGACCTTGTCTCCGTAATAGACAAAACGCCCAGCCCGGAATTCACCGGGATGGGCGTTTTTATTTTTTCCTACTACCACATGACACTGCCTTTTAAAATTGCATCGATTGCTTTAATAATTACAAAAGATCCCAAAACCACAACTATCCCCATAATTGAATACTGCATATTATGCTTGCCTTTTTCCATCATTTTTTCATCGCCTCCTGACAAAATATATTGTCCTCCTGAAATCACAAATCCGATCAGAGCGATAATTCCGATCACTCCCAACATCCAATTCAAAACATTAGTTAGAATTCGAGTGATATCCACATTTGCCAGACCGGTTTTATCGCTCATGGAAGCAGTATCAACAATATCTCCAGTAGCCGCAAACGACATGAAAGGGGAAAAAACCAGCAAAGAAACAGTCAATAAAAAACCTAGAATAAATGTATTTTTTTTAAACATTTTGATATTTGTAAACTTAATAGCAATTAAATATTTATTTTTAGAAATTGCTCCATCCCATCAAAATCGCATCTACTGCCTGGATTATCACATATCCAGCCAAGGCCACTATTATTCCGATAATAGAATTCACCATAGCGCTCTTAGCTTGTCCGGCCATTTTTTCATTTCCGGAAGACAAGATATACATCGCTCCGGAAATTATGAATCCGATAATTCCGATAATTCCTATGATAGCCAAAAGCCAATTAAGAATGCCGTAGATAATGCCGTAGATAGATCCGCTAGGCAAGCCGAAAGAAGAGACACTGCCTATATTCCATTGAGCTTCAGCAAAAAAAACCGGAGAAAACAGAACTAGAATAGATATTGAAAAAATTAAACTTTTGATGCTGCTTTTTTTCATTTTTTTATTTTTATTTATAATTAAAAATTGCTCCATCCCATCAAAACCGCGTCTATAGCCTGAATGATCACATATCCGGACAAAGCTACAATTATTCCGATAATAGAGTTTGTCATGGCAGTTTTTGCTTGCCCTGCCATCTTTTCATCTCCGGAAGACAAGATATACATCGCTCCGGAAATTATGAATCCGATAATTCCGACGAGTCCGATAATGGCCAAAAGCCAACCTAAAATTCCATAGACAATGCTCATAAGGGTTCCGCTTGGCAAACCTAACCCGGAAATATTCGATATGCTCCATCCGCCACCTCTGCCAGATGCATACCCGCCAGATCCGGAATCACCAGAACCAAGAAGGGCTGAACCGATCGCTCCAAAAAAATTGGAAGCTCCTTCTCCGACAGATGACCAAAAACCGGAACCGGAAGAAGAGCTTACTTGCCCCCCTGATGTGGCATTGTTCGTATCAACACCCGGAACATAATCAGAAGCATCATCAGATCCATAATATCCGCTACTGCTGGTCTCTGAAGCAGGAACATAGTCAGAGCTATCATCAGATCCATAATACCCGCCGCTGCTAGTTCCTGGACCAGGAACATAGTCAGAGGTATTTGAGTTCATACTTTCACCTGGAATACGAGCACCGCCGTTGGAAGTAATGCCGCTAGAATCATAATTGCTGCCGCCTGAGGTAGACTCCATGGGAACGTATGTTTTAGGAGCAGATTGAGTAGCGGTAGGAGCAGGAGCAGGGGTAGGAGCAGGAGTAGCCTTAGTTCCTGTAGGCGCATCCCAGAAACTATCATCTTTGGCACCTTGTCCAACATTTGTAGTAGTCGTCGTAACACAATTGCCTGGCGATGAACACTTAGTGACAGTCTCAGCTAGGGCATTTTGGTTAAAGATAAAAAAAAGCGCTACAAAAACAACAGAAAGAAAAAAATCTGAACGAATAGATATTTGTTTTTTCATTTTTGTATGGAAAGAAATTAAATTATTATTTTTATAATACCATAAATACTTTTTTTGCACAAAAAAAACAGCCTGTGGATAATAGGCTGTTTTTGTATCCAAAACTAGAAATCTGCACCGGTTCCGCTCAACATTGATTGAGCTGCCCTAATGACAACCACCCCGATAATAGCCACAATGACTCCGATTATAGAATATAACATTGCGCTCTTTGCTTGTCCTGCTCTCGTCTCATCCCCAGCTGCTGTCAAGTATAATATACCAGAAATAGCAAATCCGATAACACCCACGATTCCCACTATCATCAAAAGCCAATTCATTATATTAGTAACAATGTCTTTAATGCTCCCGCTAGGCAATCCCGTATCAGTCGGCGGTTGGAATTGAGCCAGAGAAACCATTGGCGGAACAAGTATCAAAAGCATTGAAATAACTGACAAAAAAAATTTTGTTTTATTTTTCATACTGCACCTCCTTTCTAAATTTATTTTTATTTTTTATTATTTCCATTATACAACATTTTCTATATTTTTAATACTACTGAAAAAAAGTAGCAACTTGCTTAATCATAGCCAGTGCACCTAAGGCTAAAGCGATTCCCACCACAGAAGCTTTGACAATGTTTTTCCCCTCTTCGACTCTTTTTTCATTTCCATAAGCGGTCAAATACGTGAACCCTCCAAAAACCAGGGCGATAAGGCTCAAAATTCCCACGACACTTAACAGAAAATTTAGTACATTCATTATGATAGCTTGCAGAGTAAGCGCCCCGCTAATGCTGTCAGTTGCCAATCCATCCTTTTTGCCTCCCAGAATTGTAATTATCGTATCCAAAAAGCTTGGAGCTGCCAAGGCGATAGCCAATCCGATCAAGGCGGCCGTGATCGTGTTTTTGGCTGATGTCATTTTTTTCTCATCGCCCGCTGACAATATATACATGATTGCGCCTATAACAATAAAAACCAGCGTAATGCCCACTATCACTCCGCGCAAATTTTGCAAAACCGTGCTTACTAGTTCAGAAACGCTATTGGCTTTGATCGGATTAACAAAGGCGACTGCGCTTGAACTGGCCTCCCCGCCTGAAGCCGCAAAAACATAATCATTTCCCAATGAAAATAAAATTAAAAAAGCTGCTAATGTCATTGTCAAAAAAACTTTTTTATTTTTTCTAAACATATGATTATATCCTATTTTTTATTTAATCGCGTTAAAAAATTATTTTAAAATCTCTTTATATATTTTCTGTTCCATCAGTGCAATGAAATTCATACCAATTCAAATGTCCGATATTTGTCATCTGCGCAGAAATAACCCAGAGCGTCACGTTGATAATCAGCCATGATCCCAAAACAATTGCAAAACCGATCAAACTAGCCTTAATAAATTCCTTAGCGGATTGCATCATTCCATCATCTCCGGCAGAAATTATATACATCACTCCAGAAAAAAATATTGCAGCCAGCGTAACTGAAATCAAAATCTTCGTCAAAAAAGTCGTCAAATTATGAAAACCTACTATCAAATGACATAGTGTGCAAGCAGATTCTCCATCTCCACCGCATGGAACCAAACCTTTTGCCAAAATGATCGTTGGAACAAAAGTAAAACTAACAAAAAAAATTATCCACAATGCAATAAAAAATTTTTTTTTCATGCCTCTCTTCGCTTATTATTTTTTTATACCTATTTATTCATCATCTTAGTCACTGCCAAAGAGGCTGACTGCAGAGCGCTGTGTATATCCACTTCTCCATTATTTATTTGAGTGATCATTTGGGAAAAAATTGATTCGATTGAATCAGGCGCTATCTGATACCAGCTTTTGGCTATTAAATTTCCTTCTGCAAATACTCCGTACTTTGCATCAGTTTTTTGCATTTCTACCAAATCTCTCCTTGCGGCTGGTTTCTTAGTGCGCTCTAAATAAGTCTTAGCAGGATCCATTGTCTCTTGAGTTTTTGCAGCATCTTGTTTAGAGCCGACAACAGCATTTGGATTAGGGTTGGTTGTCAGATAAACAAGCAGGTTCCATGCTTCTTTTGCCCGCATATCATTTGTCACCCTGCTTCCAACGGCCGGATCCATGCCTTTTGTATCGGGAGTTTTATTTTTTATCACTGTATATCCCCAGTAATTGGCAAAATTGACTTGTCTCCTTCCTGGAAACTGAGGAACCAAAGCGACATCATAGTTCAACTTTGGAGCCTTGCTGTCCAAAACCTCTCTCTGCCAGGAATAATTAAACATCATCCCGAGAGTTCCCTCGCTGAAAGCGTCTATGGAATAATGCAATCTTTGGTTCCAGGTATATGGAATCAATTGGGAATTCCGACTTGCAAATTGAGTATAAAAATTCAAAGCGTTTTCCCCCGGAGAAAAAGAATTTCCATCCACATTCGTAAATTTATCAAATCTTACTTCCTTGCTGTTTGGATTCACCATTTCAGTGTTGTTTTGCAGCATCAGAAGATTAAGCACGTCAGTAGCCCTATTGATATTGGTTGATGTGCCGAGCGCCGCTCCTGACTGGATAATTTGATTCTGCTCATCAAGTTTGGTCAGTTTTCTGGCAACACTGACAAAATCTTCCCAATTTTTTGGAGTAGAAGTTATGCCTGCGTCATTGAAAAGATCCTTATTATAATATAATCCCAAAGAATCAACGCTTAGAGGGAGAGCATAAACGCTTCCCCCGGATACAAAGTCATCTGCCACAACATCCACAAATTCGTTGCGCACTCTCTGCTCATTGATAATATCCATTGGAGCGGGATACACTTTGTCGGAAAAACTCGGTATCCAATTATTATGTACCAAAAAAATATCCGGGCCCTGGCCTGAAGCAAGAGCATCTATCAACTCTTTCTGATATGAATCAGGAGTCATTTTACGATAAGTTATGCCTCCCACCTTTTTGTTAATTTTTCCGTAATTTTCAAAAATAACCCTAAAAGCATCTTCATCATCAAAAAGACCCCAGACTTCAAGATTAATAGTGTATGGAGTGCGCGTATTTTGCTTGCATCCGCAGCCTGACAACCCCGCAAGCATCACAATTAAAAAAAGCGATAGAAATATTTTTTTTGTATTTTTCATGCTTATATTTATATTTGTATAAAACTTACTTAACCAAAACCAATCCGTAATGGAAGTTGCTTACCGGAATCTCATTCAAAATGCTCATTCCAGATTCCTGTATTATCTCCATCAAAGATTCTTTTGGGATTCTCACGCTACAATTAGGGCCAATGGAAGAATCTTTAGTATCCCATTCTATAATAAGAATTTTTCCTCCCTCTCTTAAAACTCTAGCCGCTTCTTTAATAATATTTCCTTTTAATTTATTTTGAAAAAGCATGTCCTTCATTATCACCCAATCGCAACTTCCCTCATTCAGCGTTGATCCATTGTTTTTTTCCAGATTCACTCTCTTGGTTATTATATTGGTTAGCCCCATAGTTTTGGCGTAGCCATTTATCATCTCTATGCTCTGCGGAAGTATGTCCAAAGCATACAACACTCCGTTTTCTCCAATTTTTTTCGCAATCGGCAAAGAAAAATAACCGCTGCCACATCCAAAATCAGCTACTATTGAACCCTCTTCTATTCCAATTGCATTTATAATCAAAACCGGATTAATGAACTTTATGTCATATGATTGGTTTTTCTGACCATCTTGTTCATTATAATCCATATTTTCTGACATGTTTATATATCATGCTATTTTATAATTTTATTCTACAATAAATTTGATGTTTGGACAAATCTGATTTGTTGATAATAAAACTTAATTGGTGTAAATTATATTTACAAACCAAAAATCAAGGAGGGTTGGCAGAGCGGTTGAATGCGCCGCACTCGAAATGCGGTTTCCCCGAAACGGGATCACAAGTTCAAATCTTGTACCCTCCGCCACGTCGCTCGTGAGCGACGTGGCTCCGCCCTCAGGCTGCGAGTCACGTCAAGCTTAGAATTAACACCTTTTTTAAATTATTTTTCCTTTACATTAAAGCCTATAAATGCTAGCCTTAAGTAAAGACAGCTTCATTTATTTCAAAGCTGTTTATATAAAAATCATAAAATATCATCTAATTTCTTAATAAGTTTTGAATAGAAACTTGTTTTTGGGATAATTTTACTTCTCTTTATGCTAATACTATCCAATCTAAGCGCTCAACAATTACTTATAGTCATCGCTGTCTTGGCCATTTTCATTTTTTTTACTTTTTTTTGGACTATTCTGCTCCACAAAGAATTAAAAAAAATTAAACAAAGAAGTTTCGATTTTTTTAACGGAAACAGCGTAAAAAATATTGAAGATATAATAATAGACCATTCGAGAATTATAAAAACACTCGATAAAGATATTCAGGAGCTTTATAATATTTCCAACCAAATAAACACTCTCGCGCATAAGGGCTTTCATAAATTTGCCATGCTAAGATTCAACCCCTTCAAAGAAGTTGGCGGAAATCAAAGTTTTTCCCTAGCGCTTTTGAATGGAAAAAATAATGGTCTGGTAATTTCATCTTTATATACTCGTGAAGGAACAAGAATATACACCAAAGCCATCATAAACGGTGCTTCAGAAAAACATCCTCTTACAGAAGAGGAAAAAGAAGTAATAAAATTAGCTAATTCAAATGACTCTAAAAAAATAAATTAAATGATTGATAATAAAAAAAAATCTATTGTTATTCCCTCTACCATCACTGTAAAAAAATTTAGTGAAATTTTAAATTTGCCTATCGGAACTGTCATTACAGAACTTATGAAAAACGGTATTTTGGCTACGATAAATGAAAAGATTGACTTTGAAACAGCCTCTATTATCGCCCAAGATCTTGGCTATGAATCCGAAGAGGAGGTCGTAGAATCAGGAGAAGCCATGACTCTTGAAAAAATGATAGAACAAATTAAAAAAGAAGTTGCCTTAGGAGAGAACTTGCAAAAAAGGCCCCCTATCGTCACTATCTTAGGCCATGTAGATCATGGAAAAACCACCCTTCTGGATACAATCAGAAAATCAGGAGTAGCCGCCAAAGAATCAGGGGGCATAACTCAACATATTAGCGCCTATCAAACAAAAAAGAAAGGCAATTTAATAACATTCATCGACACTCCTGGCCATGAAGCTTTCAGTGCTATGCGAGAAAGAGGCGTTTCCATCGCAGATATTGCCGTTCTTGTTGTAGCGGCTGATGATGGTGTGCGACCGCAAACCAGAGAAGTCATTGAATATCTAATAGCCAAAAAAATACCGACTATTGTTGCTATAAACAAGGTAGACAAGCCAGAGGCGAACATCCAAAGAGTAAAACAAGAATTAGCAGAAAATGGCATTCTTGTTGAAGGCTGGGGAGGACAAATCCTATGTTCAGAAGTGAGCGCTAAACAAAACATCGGAGTTGATGGCCTGCTCGATAATATATTGCTTCTCTCAGAGGTAGAAGATTTTAAGGCTGACTATAAAAGAGATGCACTGGGCGTTGTTCTAGAATCTTATCTTGATCCTCAAAAAGGGCCAGTAGCCACTATTCTTATAAAAACTGGAACTCTTAAGGAAGGTCAGGATATCATAGCCGGATCAGCCTATGGAAGAGTGAGAAGGATTGAAGATTTTTCAGGAAAAAGAATGAATGAGGCTGGTCCTTCAACTCCGATCAGTCTTATTGGTCTAAATACTACCTCAAACACTAACGATATCTTGCAAGTTGTAGACAGAAAATCCATAACTAAGTCAGAATCTTCCAGACTCCTGGAAAAAGTTCAAAATGCAAAATTCGGAGAAGTGACAGCTCAAAAAATATACAGGACAATCGCTGATGAAAAAATACAGAAGTTGAATATTATTTTAAAATCAGATGTTCAAGGCTCTCTCGAGGCCATCCAGCAAATTCTTTCTGAAATAAAATCAGACGAGGTAGCAGTAAACTACATTTCTATTGGTGTGGGAAGCATCACTGAATCTGATGTGCGCATGGCTCAAAACTCCAGTTCTGTAATATTCGGTTTTAATACTGAAGCCACTCCTGTCTCTAAAAGGATGGCGGAAACCAATAAAATTGAAATTAAAAACTACAAAATAATCTATGAACTTGTTGATGATATAAAAAACAGATTAGTATCCATGCTGCCGCCCACCATAGAAAGAACCGATCTTGGAAAAATGAAAGTTCTTGCTCTATTCAAAACAGGGAAAAAGGATATGATTATCGGAGGCAGGGTGACTTCCGGAAAAGTGGTCAAAGGATGCTTAATTGAAGTGATGAGAAATGATGTGATCATAGGAAAAGGCAGATTGCAAAATCTTCAGCAAAATAAGGTTGATGTTGATGAGGTTGTTGCCAATAATGAATGCGGCATAACTTTTGATGGAGAAACAAAAATAAAAGAAGATGATGCGCTTCTCTTCTTTAATGAAGAAATCAAGAAAAAAACCTTATAATTATCACTATTTTAACAATAAAAATTGATTCATGCTATGTCGGATAGAATTCTAAAAATAAACGAACTCATAAAAAATCACGTAAATGAAATTATCCTCAGAAATATCTCTCTAAAAGGAGGAGTTTTTGTAACTATATCGAAAGTTGACACAACTCCCGATCTTCGCTATACTCGTATATTCGTAAGTATTTTTCCGGAAAAAGACATTGATTATGTTGAAAAAACCCTTGCGAAAGAACTCTATCGCATACAAGGCGCTCTTAATAAAAAGCTCCACATGCGACCTCTGCCAAGAATTCAATTTATCACCGACATGACAGAATCTAAGGCAGACGAAATTGAAAAACTTCTTAAGGATATCAGCAATCAGTAAAATTTAAGAGTAATTAAAAATTCTTACTGGTTTATTGATGCCAGTTACTGAATTGTCTAAATTTAAGCAAGAATTTAATACTCTTAATTTTGTAATCAAAGAATCAAAAAACATTCTTCTTTTTGCTCATTCCCGGCCTGATGGAGACACTGCTGGATCAGTGCTAGCCCTCAAAGAATATATCCAGTCTCTCGAAAAAAATGTGGATATTGCTTGTTTCGATCAGATCCCCCCTTACCTTAATTTGTTCTCCCAAGAAAAATTTATTGCTCCTGATGAGCTTAAATTGGATAGCTATAATCTAATTATTGCCGCTGATAGCGTTGAAAGAGGCTTTAATAAGATTAGCGGATCACTGAAGGAAAATCAGGTCATAGCCATCCTTGATCATCATCCCGACATAACCCTTCGTGGAGACATAAATATTATTGATGCTGCATATTCTTCTGTGTGTGAAATCGTTTATGATTTTTTCATATTCAACAAGATTCCCATCAATCGCAAAATAGCAACTGCCATTCTAATGGGCATCCTGGCAGACACAGGATCTTTCCAACATTCCAACACCACCCCTAAAGTCATGGAGATTGCATCTTCCTTAATGAAAAAAGGTGCGCCTCTGTCAAAAATCGTGCACCAATCATTCTCTAATAAAAACATTTCTACTCTCAAGCTTTGGGGAAAAGCTTTTGAAAAAGCCAAGATAAATCCATCTAATGGAATGATAGCTTCTGTTCTTACGCAAAAAGATCTGTCTGAATGCAACGCCGGAACAGAAGACATTGCTCAAGTTTCCGGCATCCTCAATACTGTTCCCGGAACAAAATTCGCTCTTGTGCTATCCGAAAGAGAAGGCGGAATTATCAAAGGCAGTCTTAGAAGCGAAGAATATAAAGGAGTGGATGTTTCTAAAATCGCCGCCCAATTCGGCGGTGGTGGTCACAAGCTCGCATCCGGCTTCGAAATTAGGGGCAAGATAGTGGAAACAGAAAATGGATGGGAGATCGTTTAAATGTATCCTGTATAATGTATGAAGTATCTGATATACTTTAAACATAATACCTTATACATATTCGATGAACATCGGTTGTCATGTTTCAATTGCCGGCGGAATTCAAAACGCTCCCCAAAGAGCCGCTGATTTTGGCTGCGAAGTGATGCAGATTTTTACCCGCTCTCCTCAGGGAGGTCCGGCACCTGTTCTTACTCCGGAAATTTGTGAAAAATTCAAGATACAAAATGCCGAACATAAAATACAAAACACCTATATCCACACTCCTTTCTATATAAATTTTGCTTCCGCCAACAACAGAATCCGTTATGGATCAGTGTCAGTAGTGCGAGATGAGCTGGAACGCGCCAGCCTTATCGGAGCTAAGTATGTCATGACTCACATTGGCTCAGCTAAAGACCTGGGTGAAAAAGAGGGTCAAGTTAAAGCCGTCGAAATGCTGGCTAAAGCCCTGGAAGATTATAAAGGATCCGCTCAATTGCTTTTAGAAAACAGCGCTGGAGCAGGAGCGATAATCGGAGACGACTTGAAAGAATTGGCATATATAATAAAAGGGATAAAAAGCCCCTCTGTTGCTGGAATTTGTTTAGATACCCAGCATAGCTTTGCTTCCGGTTATGACTGGAGAGACTTCGATAAAACCATAAAAAAGATAGATAAAGAAATTGGAATAAAAAATATCAAACTCATTCATGCTAATGACAGCCTTGCCGAATGCGGCTCTAATAAAGATAGACATGCCCACATCGGGGAGGGATTGATTGGATTGGAGGCTTTTGAAAAAATCGTTGCATTTGCTGAAGAAAACGAGATTGACATGATACTGGAAACTGAACATGATAATGTAATGAAAGATATTAAACTTTTGAAGAAAATGAGGAACAAATAATTTTTAGTTAAAAATTGAAAATTTATGCTAGTAGCTATAATATCCGACATTCACAACAATGAAGTCAACCTAAAAAAAGTTTTGGATTATTGCCATACACAAAAAATAAAAAATATCGTTTGCTGTGGAGACCTAGCTTCTCAAGAAACATTAGATTTTTTGAATGATAATTTTTCTGGAGAAATTTTCTACACCTTCGGCAATATGGACAATGAGCATCTTCGAAATTTTAAATTCGTAGAAAAATACAAAAATACCAAATTATTTAGAAATTTTGGTGAAACAGAAATTAATGGGAAAAAAATCGCCTTTATCCATTATCCGGAAGAAGCTAAAGAGTTATGCGGGACCGGAAAGTATGATTTTGTGTTCTATGGACATACTCACAAACCCTGGGAGGAAGTGATTGCATTACATTCCTCCGCCAAAGCTTCAGGAAGACAATGCAAAATACTCAATCCTGGAAATGTAGCTGGAGAAATTTATCCACCCACTTTCGCCGTTTGGAACACTGAAAATGACCAATTCGAGCTCATCAGAATTCACAATTTAGAATGAAAAATTATCCATAGCGATTAGTCTTATAAGTCTTATTCTCTAATATATGTCCAAAACATCTCAATTAGAACAACTCAATAAAGAAATGTACGCTTGCTCAAAGTGTGCCTTGCGCCCCGGTTGCAATCGAGTTGTTCCAGGGGCTGGAAGCGCAGAGGCTGAAATAATGTTTATTGGCGAAGCTCCGGGCAAAAAAGAAGACGAGTTGGGAGTTCCTTTTGTAGGAGCAGCCGGAAAGTTCCTTGATGAAATGTTAGCCAGCATAAAACTAAAAAGAGAGGATGTTTATATCGCCAATGTAGCCAAATGCCGTCCNNTCCCAAATCCACGGCACGCTTATCATCAAAACCATACCAGAAATCGGAAAGCAAAATTTCTATATTCTCTACCATCCGGCAGCCGCCCTTTATAACGGATCTCTTCGAAAAACACTGCTAAAAGATTTTGAAAGAATACCTAAAGTTTTGAAAAAAATAAAATCCACCCTATAGTGGATTTTATTTTATGCCTGCTCTGTGGGATCCGCCGGCTGGCGGAGACTTTACGGGGCCTGCCCCGTGGGAGCAGAGCGACTTTACGGGGTGCCCGGGGCGAGACTCGAACTCGCATGACCTTGCGGTCGAGGGATTTTAAGTCCCTTGTGTCTACCATTTCACCACCCGGGCCATACTTCGTTAAAACTACGAAGGGCAAATTTTATATACTGTGCATAGCTTATTACTCCTTGTCCATCTTAAGCCTTGGCGGAGGATGACCACCCGGGCATATTATCTAACTATGAGGTCCGAAGCAGATTTGAACTGCTGTACAGGGTTTTGCAGACCCTTGCCTAACCGCTCGGCCATCGGACCATTTATATTTTCTCGTCAAAGACTCGGTCAAAAAACTGTGGCCTTCGCGGTTCCTGGGCTTCTTTTGAAACCCGTTGAATGTTTTCACATTCAACCCGCTCGGCCATCGGACCACTTTCAAATTCAATGCTATTCCAGCTTATCAAAAATATTTCCTGAGGTCAACAAAAAACGCCCCATCAAATGGAACGTTTTTCCTAATTTCAGTCTATATAACCTCTGCCACAAGATTCCTTCTTCCGAAAGCAAAGGCTTCTTTTTTTGTTTTCATATATATATCAATGTGATTTCCCTTGATCGCACCCCCACGATCCTCACACACATAGACTCCATATCCTTCAATTTTTATTTTCGTCCCCAAAGGAAAACTTGGAGGACATGCAATGGTGTGCTTTTCTTTTACCAAAAGACCACTCGCTGTAATTCCGTCGCTTTTTCCACATTCATCCGCTGCTGCCGTGTAGGCTGAAGCATTGATTGAAAACTTTCCTTTTGGGAAAATTGCTTTATCTAGTTTATCCTTATACTTAGCTAGCACTTTCTCTCTTTTTATTTCTTCTTTAGCCTTGATCACTTCATAACCTGGAAACATCATCGGGCTTCCGCTTATTACGGCATTATTACCCTCGATAACACCATCAACAACCTTGATATTTTCAGATATATTGAATTTTGTTTTTGTTTCATCAGTGTTTGTCACTTCTTGAGCCAAAGCTTCATATTGAGGGACTATCGTAGTCCAAAGCATTGGCAGAGCTACAAGCATACTAATGATACGCATTAATTGTTGTTAATTGTTAATTTGCCTACCAAGAAGAGTTTTTAAACAAATTCTCAGCATGACCAACAATTATAGCAGATAACACATATCCTGTCAAACAAAAATGTAGTATATTGGCTCAAATAAGCCAATTTAATAAAATAAAAACAGCCTTGAAAGGATGTTTTTTGCTATTTTAAGCTAATACGCTTAATACAACCTGGATACTCAGCGGAAACCTATATTTTAAATCACTACAGGCTCTGATTTTTCCCACATCATATCAAAATATAACTTGAAGATCGACACTAGATTTTTGTCTCGAATTTCAATGATGCGGTAAGGTTCAATCGCGACTTGTAAAATAACCGTATCGTGAATCACATTGAAATTTCCGATAAAGTCAACGTCTTGCTGCCATAATCTGTATTCTGTCAATTCTGGATATTCTTCTAGAGTTTTTCTTTCGCTTTCTGTAACCTTAAAAAGAATTGTTTGCCACTTGATTTTTTTCTTTACTCTTAGCTGCAAATATCGTTCAAATGATGATCCCATAATTTCAATCCATTTATCAGTTGGCTCAATTCCTACGGTATAATCAACGGTTTCATTTGGAAAGCGTTCCAGTGATGAAATCCAATAATTACGATAACTTTCCAATCCCTCATAAACCACGATTTGCTGGAAAGAGTTATGATGCTGTTTTTGGATTTCTTTAATAATTTGAGTCACCATCGACTCTTTTTGCCGCATATTACCCAGCAGACTATGAGGATCAGTAATATGAAAAATCCAAACACCATTCGTACTCACTTTGGTCACATAGCCTTCGCGAATCAATTTTTCCAAGGATTGGTAGACTAAATTGCGATGGATATCCAATTTAGCGATCAAAACCCCCGCTTTGCACGGACCATACTTAACCAAAGCTTCATAAATAGTTGCTTCATTTTTCCCCAAACCAATAAGTTGCAGTTCTTTTATCATATCATCATTTTGTCATAACTTTCTATATATGTCAAAAATAATATAATATTTTTCTTTATTTAAAAGATATTTTTCAACTATAATGCGTAATATTGTCATCACTATCCATATGACAACATGCATTAGATGAGTTATTATTCAATGTACCTTTACAATTTAATTGCTCACAAAACAAGGTGAATCATGTCCAGATTATGCATTTATCCCTATAACCGCTGTTTTCCACAAACACTAAAAAGGGAGGCCTATCATGAAAAAATTATTGTTCCCAGCTGTAGTCGCAGTATTTATGTCGATGCTATTAACTTCAAATGCTTTTGCTGTCGGTTCTTATTTTTCATCTGACTGGCGCGAATCGTACGTGCTTGGCAGCGGATTTGAGAAATACAAAAACCCTGTCATTCAAACATGCGTAGGACATGCTTTCGGCAATGGATTGGAATTCTCGCTATGGAATTCGTTGCCCGCATCATTTGATGGCATTGGCGATAATGCTGCAACAGAAATCGATCTGAATGCTCTCTACCATCTAGGTTTCATAACCCTTGGGGGATCATACTTTTCCTTGTTTCCCGACAAGAATGAGTTCTATAAAAATGATGTTCTGCAGGTCAATTTTGAAATCAGCAATTCATTCCAAATGGGCCAATTTAGCATAACTCCTGGACTCAGAATCGAATATGACTTTCCGGTTAACGGCCAGTATGACAAGAGGAATACCGGGCTATATGTCATACCCAAAATCGATCTTGATTATGCGCTGAGCGACCAATGGAAAGCAAGCTTAAATACCCAATTCGAGGCGGATCTCGGAGGCTATGGCGCACAAAAAGCTTTGATCATAGATATTTGTCCGAAAATAACCTACCAAATCAACCAAAACACCTCGCTCAACGCAGGGATCGATATTTATCTTGCGACTATCAAATCCGACAGCGATGTCAGACAAGACGAATATGTGCCGAGAGTCGGCATAAGCTACGCATTCTAAAATGAAGGCTTGAATTTCACTCTGAAGGTGCTCGAAAAAACTGCCAACCAGCAGCCTCGAGCACCTTTTTTATTTTAAGTTATTTACTAAGAAAAATATTTATTTAAGACTTCAATGGCTTTTCGAAAAGCCTTGCCACGATGGTTAATACTGATCAGCTTTTCTTTTTCTAGTTCAGCACTGGTCTTTTGATAATCAAAATCCTTGCTAAGAAAAATCGGATTATAGCCAAATCCGTTCCCTTTTGGAGATATGGCTATCCTGCCTTCAAATTTCCCCTCTACTGTTTCAATAAAATTAGTTTTGGGATCATAAATTGCCACCGCACAATGGAAATGACTATACCTCCTCTCTATAGGAACATCTTTAAGCTCTGCCAACAGCTTAGCATTATTAGATTCAGCTGTCTTTTCTTCGGAATATCGAGCTGAGTATACCCCAGGCATCCCACCAAGAACATCCACACAGATTCCGCTATCATCCGCCAAAGTAAACATCTTAAATTTTTCACCCACTATGATGGCTTTGATCAAAGCATTGCCTTCAAAACTCTTGGCATTTTCCTGAATATCCAATTCTCCTTTTTGATCTTGAAATTCATAGAGAAATCTCAATTTGTAATCTGTGTCTTTGAAAATTTCTTCTATTTCTTTGGCTTTTCCCAAATTTTCAGTGGCAATCAAAATTTCCTTCTTCATAAAAAACTACTTATTCGAATTACTTTTTGCTCTGCTTATATTTTTCAATCGCGCTTGGCAAATCATTGATATATTCTTCGGTTATAAATTCATTTAACCTAGCCAGATTCTTATCATCATTTTCATTTTGCATAACCCGTCCGGGCAATTTTAAAATGTTAGTATAAATCAAATCAACGACCCTTTCTTTTTCCTGCTGCGAAAGATTGAATTTTTCGATAATTAATCTCTCTATTCCAATATGGATAAGTTCGTGAATAGCCGCTTCAAAATAATTTCTACTATCATCCATTCTGACCTTAATTATTCCGGTATCTTCATGATAACTCCCTCCTGTTCCATATTTAGTTAATAAAATTGAATATTCTTCAAAGCACTTGAATCCCCAATCAGACTCCCATTTTCTAAAAATTGCCATAATCTCTTTAGTTTTTGGAATTATCTCTTTATTCAAGAATTCGTATATTTCTAAATAATCTTCCGGGGAATATTCTAAATTATTATTAATTTCATCTTCTTCTATACTAATTGCCAAACGTCCTGAAAGCAACTCCTCTGCCAAGTCTGAAAAATATTTTGGCAAAACTGTATTATGTGGATAAAGATTATGTTCCTTATACCAGCTAATTTTTTCCAGTGTATACTTAATTCTTTTGATTTCATCATTTTTAGTGGGAATCCTGACTCTGATTTTTGGTTCAATTTCTCTAGATTCAAACTTAGGTGTAAAACTTTCCATGGAAAAACAAATGATTTTTTAATACCTTAATTATATCACAATCCTATAGCATTTGAGGCAGATAAAAAAGAATTAGACACATTATTAAGTTTTGAATTTATTTCACAATTTCATAAAATAAAAGGCATCCGATAAGCTTGGATGCCACTGTTGGTTTTGATAAACCATTAATTTTTGATGCAGTCGTGCATTGCCCATAACTCTTCCACAGAATATTCTTCAAAAATTCCATCATCCTCCAAATGGACGGAAATGATCCTCATGTCAGGACGAATTTCCGGCAATATTTTGAAGGATTCCCTGCAGTCACAGCACGGATGCAGGGTTTTTGAAACCAGCCCGCTTTTGTCATCCGGCTGGACATTGGCAGCGATTGCCATCCCCACAATCAGCTTATAACCTTCCGAGCGGGCAGCATTAATCGCAACTTGTTCAGCGCAGATTTTCGGATTGCTCTTTCCGATTTTCATATTGGCTCCCCGAAAAACCTTATGTACTTGTTCATAATGAAAGGCATCGGGATTGAAAGCCAATAGGGCACAACCCACTGGGAAAACCCGATAGGACAACGAGCTTTGTAGCGCGACTATCCTAGCCTGATCCGCTAAAAACCAAACAAAGCCAGCTGTCATCATTTGCCAATGCTCTCCGATATTCAAACCAAGTTTGCGACGATATTCTACTATTTGTGGATTTATCCCATACATGTCATTTCTCCTTTTGTAAATGTTCATGATAAAAAATCATAGCATAGCCTTTTTATGCCGTCAATATTTTATTGCACCACAAAAAAAACAGCCCTAAGGCCGTTTTTATTTTAGATTCGTAATTTTGCATTACTCAAGGTGAGTCATAATTATTTCACTTCATAGGTTAGCGTCACTTCAATCTTGATTTCATTCTGCCCGGTTTGAATAGTGGGAGTGGTCACTGCTTCTTTTCCTGAGCCAGCC
The DNA here is from genome assembly GCA_003543115.1 of Candidatus Moraniibacteriota bacterium. Taxonomy (GTDB): domain Bacteria; phylum Patescibacteriota; class Minisyncoccia; order Moranbacterales; family UBA2206; genus UBA8518. Next base: position 86,627 of record DPJH01000036.1, on the reverse strand, counting down.
ATGTCTAGCTTGGCATTGGAATATGTCGGATAAACCGGAGCAGTTGAATCTTCAACGACATTCTTGATCGATCCTAGTTTCATACCGGATTGCTTAGCAATCAAAGCGGCTTTTTCCTTGGCCTTTTCAATGGCTAGCTCTCGCGCTTGATTTTTTAAAGCAAATTCATCATCAATCGTAAAGCTGATATTGCCGATCTGGTTAGCGCCTTGTTGCGTAGTCTTGGCTATCACATCTCCAATCATATTCAGATCTCTAATTTTCAAATTCAATGTCTGCGTCACCTCATATCCATCCAGTTCCTGCCCCTTGCTTTCAGTCCAGTTATAAATAGGGGTTAGATTATAATCACTGGTTTTTATATCTTTTTCTTCGATCTTAAGCTTTTTTAATTCATCAACGATACCATTCATCTTTTTGGCACTTTCTTGCGAAGCATCAGCGGCAGTTTTCATGGTTCCAGATTTTACCCCTACATTCAGATTGGCAATATCAGCCTTGGCATAGACAGAGGCACTAGCTGAAACGGAAAAGCGATCTTCTTCTTTGCTTTTGCTTGCCGTTACTAAGGCCACAATCACAATGGCTCCAACAACAAAGATTAGGAACGAGATTAACCACACATGTGCTTTTTGCATATTTCTTATTTAATGATTTATAAACATATTATAGCACACCCCCATATCATCCTATTGAAATAATTCCTGGACTTGGTCAATGAAAAAAGCAACCACATACATTACCAACAACATTCTCCACTCACTAAGCCATTTTTAAATCATTTATTGTTGTTTTGATATTTTTCAATCGCACTCGGCAAATCGCTGATAGTCTCTGGAGTAACAAATTCATTCAATTTCACTAATTCACCATCACCTTCTTTCCATATGGACTCAAGAGGTAATCCTATGATGTCTTTAATTATCAAATCCACCACCCTCTCTTTTTCATCATGTGATAAATTAAATTTATTAACAATGATATCTTCTATTCCCAGATGAACCATTTCGTGGACAGCCGTTTTATAATAATCCCTGCCCTCATTCATTCTGACATGAGATATCACCGCATCCTTATTAATTTTATAACTGCCTCCGGTTCCATATTTTGTAAGCAGTATTGAATATTCGCCAAAAACCTTAAATCCCCATTCAGAATTCCATTTAAGAAAAACCTTTACTACTTCTTTAATTTTAGGAACTATCTCTTGCTTTAAATATTCATCAGTTTCTAAATAGTCATCTGGAGAATACTCCAGATTGTTATTGATTTCATCATATCCCATCTCACCCATAGTAACTTCTTTTAGGAGTAATTTTTTCGCAATAGTTTGAAAATACTCAGGCAAAATTATAAAATCCGGATAATAACCATTTGCTTTTAACCAATCGATTTTTTCCAATGTATATCTTATTCTTTTGATCTCATCATTCTTGGTTGGAATCCTGACCTTTATTTTTGGATCCATCTCTTTTTCCTGGGATTCAATTTTTTTGCTAAAATTCGGCTTTCCAAAATTTTCCATAAAATAATAAATAGCTTTTATATTCTAATTTTATCACATTCTCTGAATAAATTCCTTGATTTAAAAAAAAAGACCCAGCATTGCTGCTGAGTCTTGGCTTGGGCATTCGTTTATACCCACACTTATTGTTCTACATTTGGTGCGACAGATCCTGTGAAAATTTCTGCTCCACTTTCCGGATGCTTGGCAAAAAGTTGGAAGTGCCAGATAGTATGTCCATTCGGATATTTTGATGCCATAATCCTAAATCCGGTCCAGGGCATTCTCATTTCCAGCCCGACAACATCCCTCAAGAAGGCCATGATTTCCGCATCGGTCGCCCCAAGAAGCCAGCCTTCGAGTTTCCATTCTTCAATATCACTTTCGATTCCTGCATGCTTCTTGAGGCATTTTGCAAAACGCTCTTTGTCAAAATGGCGATTGTCGCTATCAATCGACAAGAACTTGTCGCATTCTTCGAAGAAATCAGGAAACTGGAATTGACGAACGAACATGCTCGCCGCATTTCCAAACGTATCCAAGCTACCAGGCAAATACGGTCGCGCCTTAGACATTTGTGGCATATCTTCCCTCCATCACTATTAATAAATAACAAAAACAACTCCATTCACGCATCTATAAACTTTAATAAAAAATTTTGCTATTGTCAACAAAAAAACAAGTCTCCTAAAAAGCTTGTTTTTTTACATGAGCTGGCTAGTGAATGCGGTTAGAACTGGATTTATGAACAAAATATATATTTAAAATTCTATGCAACTACTCTTTTGTTTCCGCCTTTTTTAATTCTTCCAATTTCCCAATAATTCCTTCTAATGCTGGTACAAAAAATAAATTAACCACATAACCACTAACCCCTTTTTCTTTTTTGCTTGTTTTTCTATCATGTCCTTAACACTTTTAAGCCAATCTAATTCTTCAATCAGTTCTTTATCATTAAACTGATACCGCCTACTGAAGGTTGAGACGACAATTCTCCTATCTGCTGGTTTGAGCGACAAAAAGGCGGCAACAAATTCTTTTGGTTTTATATATTTAAGGATAGGGATTTTATAATATATTTGTTCTTCTGAATTACAAATATGAATCATTCGGGAAAATCTATTAATGTCTTCTCTCATTATTTTTAGTAGGTTTTTGCCAGCATCTGGCATTTTTTCAATATTTGCTTCTCTTATTTTTTCATTTATATAATTCTGCATATTTTTAAACTCTGCAGTATCAACACTATGAAATTGAAGTCCATCATATGAATCATAGAAAGACGATATTTCCTCTACTTCTTTTGGTAGTAGATTTTTACCTTTTAAATATTTAATGTATTGCTCTCCCTCTTTGATTATGGTTGCTTTTGATTTTTTAAAGAGACCAGCCTCTGATAAACGCAAAAAAGCACCGAATATATGCTTAAAGATACCTAAGTTATCGTAAGCTCTTTTTTTATAATTTTTATTGACTTCTTTCAGTATTTCGCCATATTCCTTGTTTGTCAACTCCCTAAAATACCATAACTTTTTCCAATCGGGTGTACTCTCATCTTGATAATATACACTACTGAGGACAGCTTCTTTAATAGCTTCTTTATCTAATGTCCCCTTGTCCAAAAAATCAACCCAACACTTATGACCCAAAAGCAAGCCTGGGAAACTTAAACTGTTATACTTTTTTATAAAATTAGATAAGGGCGTTCCCCCATTTTCATTTGGATCAAAATGCAATCCCCAATATGCATCGCTTATCTTTCCAATATCTGTCGCCTTAATCTTTCCTTGTCTTATTTCAAAAGAAAATACCAATAACAATTTTAGAAGGTGTAACATTAATTCATTGTTAGACCTAACACTTTCTGGTAAAGACAAATATAGCCGTTCAAAGTCCCAAAGCGCTTGTTTTAAATGTCTAAGATTGTCATATCCCGATAAAGCATATACTTCACTAACTACTCCTATATTATCTTTCAGAAACTTCTTTGCTTCTGAGTTTGATATTGTGCCAATATAATCTTCAACTGCTTCTTTAAAATTTGCTTTAATCTCGAATGTTTTTCCAATGAGCTTTTCTTTAATTCTTAAATATAATTTCGAACTTTCGTCGCTACTCTCAATTTCTTCTTCATTCGCAACTATCATTACTCGCAAACCCTGATGCTCAATAAAGTGATTTATGTATCCCATTACATTATCAATCTCTAATCTACAACGCTCCAGATCATCAAACACAATAATACAATTTTGAGTATTCTTGAGATACTCTGGAATGTCTATATCTGGCACTTGAGAACTTACTGAAACATCTTCTTTAGAATCTTGATTTAGGTCAATTTTAAGAGTTGTTTTTAATAATCCTTTCATAACTTTTCCAGCAAGCACCATCTTTTTTGAAGAAAGTACTGGATGTAATTGCTGAAAAAGTATATCCTCTATTTCTGAAAATGATGTCATCCCATAAAGACTAACATATAAGACTTTCTGTTTTTGAGTTTCTAATTTTTTTATGTATTTCTTGATAAACCAAGTTTTTCCAGCACCCCAAGGACCCTTTATCAGCACTGCATATCCCGGCTCTTTTAAAGTGCAATAATAATCCAAATAATCTTCAATATATTTATTCATATGGTAGAAAAAGTAGTTAATTATACTAATTTTAACACTTTACTAACTTTAGAAAAGCCCTGGGAGTTGATTATTAATCAAATTAAAATTGTAAAAATGCTCAGAATGTTCCCAAATATAAGCCCCACCAAGCTATGAATTAATTTCTAGAGTATTTTTAAGCTTAAGATATACAACTTTGCCTCTTTTGTGTTTCAAGGATAATTCTGAATATTCCGGGTTACAGAAAAAATGGACTAGACATATTTTATGCCATGCTCTAATTTAAAAACTCCAGATTTAATCTAAGTTTTTTGAATTTTTTGAAATTACTTAATTGATTGTTATTAGAACTGTTTTTATTTATGTTATTTTCTAGCAATAAGAACACAAATATTATGTATATGCGGTTTTCCATGAGACTCTTCTTTGTTGTAAGTAGTATGTTCTATGATTTCCCAGTCATTATAGATATCCCTGATTTCATTCTCATTGAAAAAATATAAGTCTGGAAATTGTTCACGGCCAGCATCTTTATCTGTAAATACCGTAAGTAGATTCAAGCCATTTTTTTTGGTTTTCTTTTTCATCTTATTTATTAGCTCAAATAAATCGTCTTTATTTATAAGATGAAGTGTTGCAACAGAAATAATTGCATCATACTGCTCATTGAATTCAAAATCTGTGATGCTTTTTACAATTCCATTGATATTTAGTTTGTTTTTCTTGGAAAAATTCAAAAGCTTATCAATTGCCTCTTTGGAAATATCAACGCCTGTGACATCAAATCCTTTCTGCGCTAAATAAAGAGAATTTCTTCCCTCTCCCGCACCTATATCCAAAATCTTGCCAGACTTGATCAATTCAGGAATTCTAACAACATATTTATTTGGCTCTAACCCCCAGAGACACTCTGAATTTACGTATTCAGTTAAGAGTTTTTCAACATTTAAAAAAGTCATAAAAAATGTGGTTTAATATTTTATAAAAAGCTATCTGCGAAATAAGCATCCTTTTGTTTCTATGAATATTTTGAGTAACACTACAGGAAAACCCGAAATAAATCAATACTAACACATACTAGCCACGTTCATTTTATGAGCACAAAAAACACGGCGAATAAGCCGTGTTTTTTTGTCTGAGCGGGTAAGCGGAATCGAACCGCCATCTCGTGCTTGGCAAGCACGTATAATAACCACTATACGATACCCGCTTGATTAAAATTCTGCAATAAATAAATCCAACCACGTTAATAATTTCTTTTTCAGATATTTGTCGCTCACTGACACGATGCATACCCCACTTCCTGTTTTTTTCGTTTTATGTCGCCCCTGTATTACAGTTGATTTAAAAAACCTTTCTTTAGATATTCTAATACTTTTGCTCCAAAAATTCAAGCGCTCATCGGAATCCAAATCTGGATACAGCAATATGCCTGCTCTTATTTTTTCTTTATCCACCTTACAAATCTTTTGCAAAAAATCATTGAACAATTTTAGCATCTTCTCATCTATATTAGATATTCTAATAATGCCATTTTTAAATGACTTGTCTCCTTCTCCCCAATACAAGGCAATTCCAGCTATAAATAATCTATCTTTTTTTATTTTTTCAAATTCGCTAGCCGCTTCTTTTTCTGCCTTTATGTAATATTCACTCCACTTTTTCTTCTTCAAATCATTCAGATGAACCAATCTTTTCCGACTAGCCTCTTTTGATTTTTCAACTAATTGCTTCTTTATATCTTGCGACCAATCTACATTTTTAAACCACCCGGATAATGTACTCTTATTCACACTTAACAATCTCGAAATTTCTCCGTAACTATTGCCTTTCTTGCGAAGATCAAACGCTTTGATTTTTTCTTCTTTTATTTTCATAAACCTGTGATGCTACAATATTATTGTATCACACTGGTTCGCAATTGTCTTGTGGATAACTATCTAATACTATAAAAGCTAGTATCAAAACTAGCCTTTATTCTACTGTGTGGGCAATATAGGACTCGAACCTATAACCCTCTCGGTGTAAACGAGATGCTCTAGCCATTGAGCTAATTGCCCATAAATTGGTTGGCTAATTTTCTATAAAAATTCTTACTTTTTTGCTTTTTTAAAAACCTCTCTCTTTTCATTGCATCCTCTCTAGTTTGGAATTTTTCTGAATAAATCATTTTCCATCCTCCGATATATTTAGATGTGTATTTTGATAAACCCAAATTATGTTCAGTAATTCTTTTTTCTAAACTATATGTCTGTCCTATATAATATTTGTCGTGGACTTCATTGTAAATTATATAAACATAATATTCCATAATCCTCTCGGTGTAAATCCCGAGTACTCGGGACTCTAGCCATTGAGCTAATTGCCCGCAAATCTATGTTTGATTGGCTAACATTACAATAAATCTATTCTATCACAATTTTGTGCCAGACCCCAGAGTTGAACTGGGTACGCAAGGATTTTCAGTCCTTCGCTCTACCGATGAGCTAGTCTGGCCTGCTTCATCCTCTGTTTTCATCATCTAAACTAGGAAATAGATAGCAAAAACAGAAGATCAAGCAGGCTTAGGTGCCTTCGGCGAGACTCGAACTCGCACGATCTTACGATCCATGCACCTCAAGCATGTGTGTATACCATTCCACCACGAAGGCGAAGTTTCGCTATTTTTTTTCAACCACAGCTTCTTCAGGAGTTTCTTCCTTTTTCTCCTCAACCACAGCTTCAGCAACCGCTTCATTTTCTCCAGGCACGATAACCGGAACATTTTTATATTTCATCCTGCTCTTCTTCGCTGTCAATCCTCGCAAATAATATAATTTAGCTCTTCTAACCTTAGCTTTCTTAACCATCTCTATTTTTTCAATATTTGGAGAAAATACAGGAACAATAATTTCTACACCTACGCCATTAGATACCTTTCTAACTGTAATAGTCGGTGAAGAACTTTGGCCGCCCTTAACTGCGATGATCAATCCTTCGAAAATCTGGATTCTTTCCTTATCTCCTTCCTTAATTTTTCTGTGAACTTTAACAACATCACCCGCATTAAAATCAGGCACTTGTTTTGCTCTCGTTTCTTTATTAAATTCAATTACTTTCTTTTGCATATAATTATTATACCCGAAGCTTTATTAAATTAAAACATACTCAAAATATGAGCAATATTACGGAAATATGATTAGATTTTTAGCCTTTTTATCTTACCTTTATATCTGTTTTTCGTCAAGACCTTTCAAAAAACTGGCAAAGTCATCCGGCAAATCGGCCACAAATTCAAAATTTTGGCCCCACAGCTCAAATTGTAGCTTCTGAGCGTGCAATAATTGTCTTTTTACTTCCGCCACCTGACTGATATTTTTTCTTTTATATTTCATATCTCCTACAATCGGATTTCCAAGAGACGCCAGATGCACCCTAATTTGATGCATTCTTCCAGTTTTTGGAAAAACTTCTACAAAATCAAATTCTTCATATCTTTCTATCAAATTATATTCTGTTACTGCAGTCCGAGCCACACCCTTAGTTCTTCCCTCGGCAATTTTTTGTTTTTTAAAGCTAGCGGCTCTGGCAATGGGCTTGTCAACTGTTCCTTGTCTATCTTTTAAATTTCCATACACCAAGGCTACATAATTTTTCCTGATTTCTCTATTGGCAAATTTTTTCTTTAACTCATAAAATGTTTTTTTATTTTTCGCCACGACCATTATTCCGCTAGTATCCTTATCCAGACGATGAACGATTCCAGGGCGCATCCAACTATCTTGCGATCCATCATTTACATCCATTATTTCAGGAAAGTCAACGATAAGAGCATTCACCAAAGTGTTTTCTTTCTCGCTATCACTGGGGTGAACCTGAAGTCCTGCCGGTTTATTTACTATGATAAAATCTTTATTTTGATAAATAACTTTTAACTTTACATTCTTATTGGGAATCAATTTTTCTTTTTCTTTCACGATATTCATCCCAATTTCATCATTTTCTTTCAATATATAGCTAGGCTTTACTTTTTTCCCATTGACCAAAATTTGCCCATCTTTGATATTTCGAATAATATCTCCTCGCGTTTTTTCCACATTCAAAAAAAACTCCTCTTTAAGGAATTTATCTATACGCTCTCCAGCTCCATTCTCATCCACCACTATTTTTTTCATTTATTTCCCAGCTATTTCAAAACTTATTAACTCAACAATGTGCCGCGGGGGAGACTCGAACTCCCACAGGAAAACCTACCAGTTCCTAAGACTGGCGTGTATACCAATTTCACCACCGCGGCCCTACTTCGTTAAAACTACGAAGGGTATATTCTATTTTATTTTCAATCTCCTTATTTGTATCTGTCCGTCCGAAACCTTGGTGCAGGAGGACCACCGCGGCATTTCAAAATACATAATCTAGTGTAATATCATTTTGCTCTTTTGGCAAGCGCTTTGTATTAAACCACTGCCTAGCTCATTTTAGACAACACCTCAATTATTCGCCTAGCTTCTTCCTTCAAAGCTCCTTCGCTCTCATATTCTCCATGATGCCTCGTTCCCTCTCCGTAGGTTTCTTTTTTTTGATCCAGATGAAAACTGATCTTCATGTCTGGCCCTATTACGGAAACATACATATGAAACCGAGGATATCCCGCTCTCGCCAAGGGACGCACAAAACTCATTTCCTTACCTTCGTTTCTTTGAAAAGTATATCCGGCTCTTCGCAATATGACTACTGGATTGGCTGTTATATTTTTTATTATTATCTTCATATATTAAATTATAAATATCATACTATTTCCATAAAAACCTTTTTCAATATCAACTCTGCCGGCGCGTTTCTTCGCAATTTTTCAATTTTCTCTACAACTAAGTCAGCTTTTTGAATCTCTTGTTTGCTTTTTATTATAAAAATGTGCATGGTTTTATTATCCGGTTTTTTTTCTATATATTTGGAAATTATGGCATACCAAAATTCAAGTGATTCTCTTGAAAGGCCTTCTAGAAGATTGATCCGAGGAATATCATTAAAAAAATTAACAAGTTTTTCCCAGTTATTGTAGACGTCATAGATAAGCTCATCCTCCAGCATCTTATTAGCTAACCAAGAGTTTTCAACATTCTTAATCGCTTCATAAAAATCATATTTATTAAGAATTTCTTCTCTTTTCATGTCGCAATAAACATGGAATTTCCATCCTGACTGAAAAGGACTTAAGTTCCTAAAATCCAAATTCACCTGATTAAAAAACATGTGAGTATCTTTTCTGGCTAAATTTTCTGCTACCAACCTGACATCAGGAAAAACACAGCCCAATAAAAAATCATCTTTATAGGTCAATATTTTTCTTATCGTTTCATTGTCAAAAAAACCCTCTCTCAATTCTCCTTTTTCCAACTTATCAAAAAGCTGTTTTGCATAGATAATATGTGAAATTTGGGAAGCCATCTTTGTATTTATATTCTTATAAATGTTTTGGTTCGATTTAATTGTAGCACACAAGAATTCATTTGCCATAAACGCCTCCTGGTGATATACTATCATCATATTAAACTTAAGCCTATGTCCACACCTCTCGCTGATCTTATTCGTCCTAAAAATATTGCTGATTTTTTTGGCCAAGAGAAATTAATAGGGGAAAAATCCTATCTTTTTCGCGCCATCAAAAACGATCAAATTCCGTCCATGATTCTTTGGGGGCCGCCGGGCTCCGGGAAAACCACCCTTGCTCACATTATTGCTAGCTCCACCCAGTCTGCTTTTTACAAAATCAGCGCTGTTTCATCAGGCAAAAAAGTACTCTTAGAAATCATCGGAAAAGCTAAAGAAAATAAAAGCAAACAAATAAAAACAATTCTTTTTGTCGATGAAATTCACCGCTGGAATAAATCCCAGCAAGATGCTCTTCTTCCATATGTTGAAGATGGAACCGTTATACTCATAGGAGCTACCACCGAAAATCCCAGCTTTGAAGTCAACTCAGCGCTTGTTTCTCGCACACGAGTTTTTGTTCTGCAAAGACTAACTCCTATTGATCTAGAAAGGATCGTCAAAAGGGCACTTGAAAAAATAGGACATCAAAAGAAAATAAGCATCAAAAGTGACACCATAAAACTTCTAGCTAATCTTTCCAATGGTGATGCGCGCATGGCCTTAAATACTCTTGAAGCTTGTGCTATCCAAACCAACTCCGTCACACCAAAACTAATTCGAGAAGTTCTGCAAAAATCCCATCTGCTATACGATAAATCCGGAGAAGAGCATTATAATATAATCTCCGCCCTCCATAAATCTATGCGCGGTGGAAATCCTGATGCCTCTGTTTATTGGCTGGCACGAATGATTGAAGGCGGAGAAGATCCGCTCTTTATTGCCCGGCGTCTTATACGCTTTGCATCAGAAGACATTGGACTGGCTAATAATAGCGCGCTCCTTTTGGCTAATGCGGTTTTTGATGCTTGCCACAAACTGGGCTACCCGGAATGCAACGTTCATCTCTGTCATTGCGTCATATATCTAGCTAAATCCAAAAAGGACATATCCGCTTATAGCGCTTATAACAAAGCTAAAAATGATGTAGAAAAATTTGGAAATTTATCTGTCCCGCTGCATCTTCGAAACGCGCCGACAAAACTGATGCAAGATCTGGAATATGGCAAAAATTATAAATACACGCCTCTTGAAAACAGCGATGATCAAAAATATTTTCCATTAGAATTGGAAGAAAGAAAATATCTTTAGCTAAATGTGGGCATAGAGAGACTCGAACTCTCACTCTCTTGCGAGAACTAGCACCTGAAGCTAGCGTGTATACCAATTTCACCACATACCCAAAAACTAAAATTTTATTTACTTTATCCTAGTAAATTATTTCACCCAATACTTGTTTTTAATTTCCTTATCATCCTCTTCTTTTTTTTCTTCAATTTTTTCTTTGGCCATTTCGCGTAGCTTAGACAAGTCTTCTTTATCAAGTTCTTTGGCGCGAATCAATAACAATTCCTTTTTATTTTTGGCAGCGTCTTCAATCACTTCCGCTAAAAGCACATCTAAAATAGCTCCGATTTTCGGCCCAGGAGCGATGTTCAATTCTTTCATAAGATCCATGCCATTCACTTTCAACATTTTAACGGAAACCGCATCTTTAGAAACTTTTTCAATTATATATTCAAAGTGGCGCAGCTTGTACGGCTTAGCTTTTGGCACCCCAGAACCTAGTCGATCAGCAATGCGGACATCCATCAAATCCTTCATATTTTCCAAACCAACTTTTCGAATCAATCTTCGAACCGAAGCCTCTCCCACTTCTTCCGGATTATAATAAAACATATGATTGTCTACCAGCAAAAAAACTTTTTCCACTATATCATTGGAAAATTTCAATCTTTGCAGAATTTTTTTTGCTACCCGCGCGCCTACATGATCATGATTGTAGAAAGTCGCAAATTCTCCTTCGCCTCTTTTTGTTTGGGGTTTTGCAATATCATGCAAAAGCGATGCTAACCGCACCTCTAGCTTCTTCGATGGGCAATGCTTCAAAGCCAGAACGCAGTGCTTATATATCGTATAAATATGATGTCGATTCTGTGCCACCCCCACGCCCTTTTCCAATTCAGGAATAATATAGTTAAGCAATCCGACTTGTCGCAACATTTCTACCCCTTCAGAAGGACTGTTTGATAAAATAATTTTTACTAATTCATCCCTGATCCTTTCTGCTGAAATATATTTCATATTCTCAGAGTTTTTTTGGATTGCTTGCAAGGTATTTTTTTCAATTTCAAAACCAAGCTGAGCATAGAAACGAACAGCTCTCATCATGCGCAGTGCATCCTCATCAAATCTTTCATTAGCATTTCCAACGGTTCGAATAATTTTCTGAGTGATATCCTTTTTCCCGTCATATAAATCAATAATCTCATATTCGTCTTTTGGACTTTTCTGTTTAAAATTTATTTTTATAGCCAGCGCATTCATAGTGAAATCTCGACGGCTCAAATCTTCTTCTAATGTATCGGCAAATCGAACCTCGTCCGGCCTTCTGCGATCAGAATATTTTGACTCAATGCGAAAGGTCGTCACTTCAATCACATCATATTTAAAATCACCCGGACTAAAGCGTTCTACCTTAACTCCCACTGTTCCAAAATCATTTTCATAAAAAGTAGTTTCTTTTCTCGAAACATCATCATTAAGATCCAAAAAAATTTTTTGTACCTCTTCTGGTTTTGCATTTGTGGCTACATCCCAATCACTGGGAATTTTTTCCATAATCAAATCACGCACACAACCTCCAACGATATATGCTTCAAATCCCGCTTTTTCAATTCTCTGCAAAACATCGACAACTTGCTTTGGAATTTTATTAATCATATGCGTGACACACGCTCAACAAAAAATTGTCAGCGTCTTTAAGACTGTAAAACGTGCCCTCAGTAGGAATCGAACCTACATCTCATCCTTAGGACGGATTTGCTCTATCCATTGAGCTATGAAGGCATATACAAAATAATACCGTGGACCATATCGGAATCGAACCGATTGCCTCTTCCATGCCATGGAAGCGCTCTACCAAGTGAGCTAATGGCCCATAACTTATTCAATATAACAATTAGACATTAATCGGTCAATCAATATTGCATTTCTCCTGATTAATGTATAATTAAATCAATGTTAAACAAATTAATATCAAATTTTTGGAATAACTTTAAAACACAACCAGATGTTTGGTTTTTTTATGCATTTTTAGCAACTTTCGTATTTTCAATCAGAAAAGTTATCTTATTCCATCCTATAAATAACAGATTCAATGAATATTCTGGAATTTTCCTTTATTTAAGCGATATATTCCTCATAATGACATTTATAGCTTGGGTTATTTTTGAATTATATCATAAAAAGTTACAATTGTCAATAAAGAAACTTGTTTTTGTTCCACGCCTTGCCTACCGGCAGGCAGGTGGAACACTGATGCTAATATTTGCTTTATTATCATGGTCTCTAATATCAATTTTATGGTCAGAAAACAAGGATATTGCTTTTTTTAGATTTATAAAACTTCTTGAGTTTTCATTATTATCAATATTTATAGTCAAAAAAATTGTTCCACGTGGAACAATTTTAAAAAATTCATTCAAAATAATTATAGCCTCAGCTATAACTAATTCTTTTATTGGAATTTGGCAATTTATAACACAGCATTCAATTGGATTATTTTGGCTAAAAGAAAGTCTAATATCACCAACTACGCCAGGCGTGGCAAAAATAATATTCAATGAAGAACCTTTTGTGCGATCATACGGACTTTTTCCACATCCAAACATATTTGGAGGATTTTTACTGTTTTCACTAAGCATCACTTATATTTATTATAAATTGTTCCACGTGGAACAATTATCTAAGAATAAAGTGAATTATTGTTCCACGTGGAACAATAAAAAAATCATCTTAAATAAAATATCAGGCGACATTCTATATATAATATCTAATAAGAAACTAATATTTTCCATTCAAATCATCGCTCTTTTATTTACTTTCTCGAAATCAGCTATCTTAGGGCTAATAATAACCGCTCTATACATATTTAAAATAAGCATTCCTCCTCAGCCAAGTTTAAAAAAATGGCATAAATCAAAACTTATTACATTTGGATATAGCTTAATTGTTCCACGTGGAACAATTATTACCAAAAAATTATTTTTATTTTCTTTAATTATAACCACTCTTTTTGTAATAGCTAAGCCGAATATTTATTCTTTATTATTTAAATCATTGGATGAAAGAATGATCTATTTAAATGTTTCACGTGAAACAATTTTAAGCAATTCATTTTTTGGCTTAGGATCAGGTCAATTTGTTACTCAAATGCAATCTTATACAAATCTCAATTTATTAGATTGGCAATTTCAACCTGTTCATAATGTTTTTCTTCTTATATTTAGCGAGTTAGGAATAATAGGATTAATTATATTTATCACATTACTTTATAAACTATTTTTTACAAGATTAATAAATAGTAAAGAAAAGCAATCGAATATAATCACTAATGTTAATTGTTCCACGTGGAACAATAAATTAAATAAAAAAAGTAATTTAATAAATAATGTTCCACGTGGAACATTTACAAAGATCTACTATATATCTAAAATAAGTAGAGGTGTCTTATTGGGCTTAATTTTTATCATGTTATTTGACCATTATTTATGGGATATTCAACAAGGAGAAATATTATTGTTTATAACATTTGCATTAGCAGGTTATAGTAATGATATAAAAAATTAATTATATTTGACATTATGCATTATATATTGCATAATATAGTATTTTTACATATTATGCTTACAGCTCAATTTTTTGCCTATCTTAAAAAACTAGATTATAAAATGAAACGGTTTAATGCCCATAAAAGCTCATCTATTTCTAACTATGAGTATTTTTTTAAAAAACAACGCCTAATTAACATAGTCTGATACATTTAAATTCTAAAAATTGTATTATAGGCGAATTTTTTATGCAAGAAATTATTTTAATAATTTATGGCTTATATTAGCCATAAATAGCAAACAAAAAAGACGAGTATTCATACTCGTCTTTTTTTCTCCTTGGTTTACAAAACAGTCGTAGCTGCCACCTTATCTCCTGGCTGTGGCTTCATAACTCTTACTCCCTGAGTAGCTCTACCCAAGGTAGGCACGCTATTTAGTGGAATTCTTATTATCTGACCTTTACCAGAACTTAAAATCAAATCTTCTTCCATTTCATCCATATTCACAATATTAGCTCCCACTACATTTCCAGTCTTAGTCGTTACATTTGCGGTTTTTATTCCCGATCCTCCTCTTTTTTGAATCTTATAAGCTTTCAGGTCCGATCTCTTTCCAAACCCATTTTCAGTTATAATCATCAATTGATTTCCTTTTTGATTCTTAAATACCGCGTCCATTCCAACCACACTGTCCTCTTTTCTTAATTTAATTCCCCTGACGCCTGCTGCGCTTCTTCCCATCGGCCGAACGTCACTTTCCTTAAAGCGAATAGCTTGACCTTTAGAGGTCGTAATAATAATTTCATCCTGACCGGTTGTTGCCTCCACCCATTTAAGCATGTCATCCTTGGCCAAATTAATTGCTATAAGACCGCTTCTTCTGACATTTGCAAAATCTTCCATTGGAGTTTTCTTAACAGTCCCAAGCTCTGTGGTCATTAAAAGATATTTAAAATTGTCTTCTTTTATAAATGGAACTATAGCGGTTACGGTTTCTTCCTGGGAAAGCTGTAAGAAATTAACGATAGATTGACCCTTGGCAATTCTCGATGATGTTGGAATTTCATAAGCCTTTGTTTGAAAAACTTTTCCTGAATCAGTAAAGAAAAGAAGATCATCATGAGTCATTACAGCCAAAACTTTCTTGATTCCATCCTCTTCTTTTGTAACAGCGCCTATCACGCCTTTTCCACCTCTTTTTTGAACTTTATACACATTGGGATCCATTCTCTTAATATAACCTTGTTCGGTAATAGTTATTATAGCTTCCTCATTCGGTATCAAGTCTTCTTGCTTGAATTCTCCCACGCCCGACTTAATAACCTTTGTTCTTCTTTCATCTCCGAATTTTTCCTTTACACGAATAAGTTCATTTTTTACAATATCCAAGATCTTTTTCTCACTTTTTAATATTGCCTCCAGTTCTTTTATAAGAGCTAGTTTTTCTTTCAATTCATCTTCAATTTTCTTTCTTTCTAAGCCGGCAAGGGTTTGCAATCTCATTTCCAAGATAGCAGTAGTCTGTCTATCTGAAAATTTGAATTTTTTCATCAAATTTGCATGAGCCAATTCTCTGGTTTGAGATTTTTTAATCGTCTCAATAATTTCATCAATATGATCCAGCGCCTTTTTCAATCCTTCTAAGATATGTGCCCTGTCTCTAGCTTTATCCAATTCAAATTGAGTTTTTCTTCTTATTACTGTTTTTCTGTGAATGATATAATATTCTAAAATAGCTTTTAAATTCAAAACTGTCGGTTCGATTCCATCTACCAAAGCCAACATATTAACTCCGAAATTCTTTTGTAGGTCAGTAAGGGAATATAGCTTATTTAAAACTTTTTGCGGATAGGCGTCTTTCTTTAGATCAATCACCAATCTTACTCCATCCTTATCAGATTCATCTCTAATATCTCTTATGCCGACAATTTTTCCTTCATGAACAAGATCTGCCATTTTTTCAATCATAGCAGCTTTGTTTGTCGCGTAGGTCATTTCCGTTATAATAATTTGGAATGCCCCAGCTTTTGTTTCAAAAATATCAGCTTTAGCTCTGGTTAATATTTTGCCCCTCCCTGTCTTGTAGGCCTCTAGTATATCTTTTTTATTATATATAATTCCTCCGGTTGGGAAATCCGGCCCTTTCACAAATTCCGCCAAATCCTCTATTGTCGCATTCGGATTATCTATCAGATGCGATATGCCATCTATAAGCTCTCCTAGATTGTGCGGTGGAATATTTGTAGCCATACCAACAGCAATTCCCATGCTGCCATTCAAAAGAAGCTGGGGAAGATTGGATGGCAAAACCATCGGTTCATTATGTTGACCATCAAAGTTCGGTACAAAATTAACCGTATTTTTTTCAATATCTATAAGCATCTCTTCTGCCATTTGAGACAATTTGGCTTCTGTATAACGATAAGCAGCTGGAGAATCACCGTCCATGGATCCAAAGTTTCCTTGTCCTTTTACCATGGGATAACGAAGAGAAAAATCCTGCGCCATACGAACCATTGAGTCATATACCGCCACATCTCCATGCGGATGATATTTTCCCAGCACCTCTCCGACAACCGTTGCTGATTTTCTAAATTTTGCGTTTGAACGCAGCCCCGTATTCCACATAGAATAGAGTATTCTTCTGTGAACCGGCTTCAATCCATCGCGCACATCCGGCAAAGCTCTGGAAACAATCACACTCATAGCATAATCCAGATAAGATTGCGACATTTCCTTAGTTATTTCTCTTGAATTGATGTTTCCAATTTCCATTCTAATTCTTTAATTTTCTTTATTCACTATGCCGAACGCAACAAAAAGTGAATAAAAAAATTTTATTATTTAAATAAATTATATTTTCTATTTTATGATTAACACAAAACTTATTTAACAGGGAAAGAAAGAGGCGCATCTTTTTCCACCATAGATTCTTGTGTATTTTTTATTGTTTGATTTTCTTCAAAATTTTCATCTATTTTACTCTCGCTGTTTTGAGATATGATTTCGTCACTGCTATTTTTAATATTCTCATTTATCTCTTTCAATGTTTCTCTTTCCTGCTCAATTCTGCTTCCCAAAGAATCCAAATCGAGAACATCACTTGTTTCAGATCTTTTTTCCGTGTTTCCAATCTGCAATGAAAAAATCCAAAGCATAATTATAAAAAACATGGAAATAAAAACACAAAACCAAATATAACGCAATCTGATATGTTCTGGTTCTTTTTTTATTTTTTCTATTTTTTCAGCTAGATTCATAAATCTTTTATTCAATCGTCATCACCAACACTTCCATTCTTTTCTCTTCTAAGTCCTTCTTTTTTATATTTAATTTAGAAGTTTTAATATTTGAACAATTACCGATCTCATTGCAGAAAAATTTCTCATCTTCAATGTCTAAAGTTGTGCCGTTCATCTTGTAATGCATAGGAATAACTACTTTCGGCTCAAGTTTTTTAATTATTTCAATCGCTTTTTTTGCATCAATAGTGTATTTTCCACCGATCGGAATCATTAGAATATCAATTCCATCTACCTCGCTAAGCTGTTTTTCGCTTAAATCAGACTCAAGATCTCCCAAATGACAAATTCTCATATCTTCTGATTCAATAATGAAAATAGTGTTGGGTTCCTTTGCATCCTCACTGTGACTTGAAGACATTCCAACCACATTAAGACCTTTAATTGAATATTCGCCTGGAATATTTAAAATAGTTGGATCTCCTTTTAAAGCTTCTGCATTATTATGATCATAGTGATCATGGCTTATAAGCACTAAATCGGCTTGCCCTTGAGGCGGGCGAAGACCGATTTTTTTATCAAAAGGATCAAGAAAAACATTAATATCTTCTTGGCCTCTTCCTGCGGGTTTCGTTGTTATTTTAAAGCAAGAATGTCCATAGTATTGAATATTCATAATAAATTCTTTATTGTTATAAACATATTTTAGCATATCAAAATTGCACTGTCGAGGCAAAATAGACTAGACCTTGCCAAAACAACCAATGTGATATATGATTAATTTATAGTTAATTATTAAGAAAACTGAATATTGAGATGCTTTTTTGTTTTTAAACATTCAAGTTCCAATCTCTTTAATGATAATTCTTAGTAATTTCCTTATTTAAAAGGATTTTTTTTATTTTATTCTAAAAAAATATCCAACATCAATTTAATAACTAACGCGATTTGATGTTATCGCAAATCTCAATTTATATCATAATAAGGATAAATTGAGATGTAATTACTTAACAAAATGACTAATATCTTAGACAAACTAGCAACTGAAGTGGACAAAATAGATGATTCTAAGCCAAAAAAGTCTGCAATCACCAATGAAGCTGAACTATCTCCAATGGAAGAATTGCTTCAAACAAGCGAATTACGTTTCCCTAAGGTAAACGATGTAGTAGAAGGAATGGTTATTGAGGTTTCTTCTAACGCTATCTATCTCGATATCGATCCTTTTGGAACTGGAATAGTTTTAGGAAGAGAAATCAAGGACGGTATGGGTTCCGGAAAACTCAAAGAAGGGGACAGGGTCGCAGCTACAATTATTGACCTAGAGAATGAAGATGGTTACATTGAACTTTCTGTTCGTGAAGCATCTTATGAAAAAGCTTGGGAAGATATTGAAAGCAAACGTGATACTCAAGAAAAAATCAGTACAAAAGTTCTTAGCGCCAATAAAGGAGGGCTTCTTGTGGAAGTTAATGGAATATCTGGATTCCTGCCAGTATCTCAACTTTCCAGCAAGAACTATCCTCGCGTTGATGACGGAGATAAGAATAAGATCCTTACTCTTCTCAAGAAATTGGTTAGCCAAGAACTTGAAGTTCGCATTCTGGATGCTGATAGGGAATCAGAAAAGCTTATTGTAAGCGAAAAAGCAGCTCAAAGCGAAAAAGACAAGGAAACCATTTCCAATCTTAAAGTAGGCGATGTTGTAGAAGGAGAGGTAAGCGGTGTTGTCGACTTTGGAGCCTTCGTTAAGTTCTTCCAGCCAAATCCTGAAAAAGAAAAGCCGACAGAAGAAGATAAGCTAGAGGGACTTGTTCATATTTCTGAACTTGCATGGCAATTAATTGAAAACCCAAGAGACATTACCAAAGTAGGTGATAAGGTACAAGCCAAAATCATTGGGATTGATAATGACAAAATATCCCTTTCCATCAGAGCTCTTCAAAAAGATCCTTGGAGCGCAGTTGAAGAAAAATATCACGTCGGAGATGTGGTTAAGGGAGTGGTCAATAGGATCAATCCATTTGGAGCTTTTGTTTATCTAGATCGAGATATCCATGGATTAGCGCACATCAGTGAAATGTCAGAAATGTTTCCAGGAAAAAACATTGATGAAGTAATTGCTCCTGGACAAGAATATGAATGGAAGATTCTTTCTATCGAAGCTAAAGATCACAGAATGGGACTCGTCTTAGCTGACAAGAAAGCCAAAAAAAGCGAATCCAAAGAAATTAAGACAGAAGAAGAAAAGAAATAATCCGAGTCTTGAAATTCCTATAATGAAAAGCTCTAATATTTTTGTTAGAGCTTTTTCTTATTGATTAATTCATTTAATGGTATTATACTAATATAATCACTTGAAAAAAATATATGCCACATAAAAAACTTATCATATCCCTTAATGGACAAGAAGGCTCAGGAAAGAGCACTATGGCCGCTATGATAGCGGAAAAACTCGAAATCCCACGTTACTATATGGGACAAATATACAGGGACATGGCTAAAGAAAAAGGATTATCCCTCCCAAAATTTAGAAAAATATGCGATGCGGATCCCAGCTTCGACAATAAGATCGATGACTTTGTAGCTTCACTTCCGCAAAAACAAGCAAGCTTCGTCATAGAAAGCCGGACTGCGTGGCATTTCATTCCTCAATCCATAAAGATTTACCTGCGGGTTAATTCAAAAATTGCAGCTGAGCGAATTTTCAAAAATATAAGCGAAAAAAATAACCGAGACAATGAAGATGCCAATTTAAATACTGTTGAAAACATAGAAAAAAGCATCCTAAAAAGAAGAGAAGAGGATAGCGAACGATACTTTTCTCTTTATGGAATCAGGCAGGATGATGAAAAAAATTATGATTTTGTTTTAGACACAACAAATCTCGACATTAATGATGTTTTTGAAGAAATTATTACATTTATAAATGAAAAATCTAATTAAACAATTTCAAAACATTTCCCATCAATACGATCTTTGGCAAAAAAAATCTAAAATTGTCATCGGTGTATCCGGAGGTCCAGACTCAACCTGTCTTTTGGATATTTTTTTTCAACTGAGCAAAAAATATTCCCTGGAATTGATTATTGCCCACGTCAATTATAGTTTGCGAGGAAAAGACAGCTTGATGGACGAAAAATTTGTTACCAGTCTTTCAGAAAAATACAATATTCCTATTCAAATTCTGCATCCACCAAAAACGACCTCAAAAAACACAGAAGAAAAGCTACGTAAAATCCGTTATGATTTTTTTGAAAAGATCCGAAAAGATAATAATTTTGATTTAGTCGCTGTTGCCCACAATCGCGATGATCAGGCTGAAACTTTTCTCATGAGAATTCTGCGCGGTTCCGGATTAAGCGGGCTTGGCTCTATGAGATTTAAAAATGGATGTATTATTCGCCCCTTACTAGCAGCTTCAAGAAGAGACGTCTTGCATTATCTTGAAACAAAAAATTTAACTTATCGAACAGACAAGACAAATCTGGAATCCAAATTTTTTCGCAATAAAATTCGCAACCAGCTTATTCCTTATTTGGAAAAAAATTATAATCCCAATATTAAAAAAACATTGTTTAATGCAACGCTTTCTATTAGTGAAGATAATTCATTTTTAGATGATTTTGCTCGAAGCTATCTCGAAAATGACAAGTCTTTGTCAATAAAAAAAATAACTTCCCTTTATCCCGCTATTCAAAAAAGGATAATTATCAATTTTATTGCTAGTGAAAAGATGGATAAAAAAAATGTTCACGCTTTGCATATTGAAGAAATTTTAAAAGCAATAAAAAGTACTAAAGGTAAGAATCAGACTATTTCATTCGAAGGGTTGAAAATCATCAGAAAGGGTGATAAAGTTACTATTAGCAAACTATAAAATTAATTTATAAATTGAATTGGCGGATTCGTATATTATTTAAGCAAATATATAGATGCGAAAATCGCGGTTCCAACATATTACATGAAAAATTTAAATAAAAACATCAGTCTAATCATACTATTTGTTCTTCTCTTTTCCGGTCTTTTTATTCTCTATAAAGGGCCCGAAGAAAAGCCAGCTGAAATTTCACTCAGTGAGCTGGCCTCGCAAATAAATGAGTCTTTGGTGAAAGAGATAGTTGTAGATGAGAATAGTCTTGTAATATCATTGAAAAATGATAAAAAAGAAACATCTATCAAGGAAAAGGAAGCCGGACTTACAGAAACTCTAAAAAATTATGGAGTAAGCCAGGAAAAATTGGCTGAAGTTAATATAAATATCAAAGATAACGCTTCTTCGTCATTTTGGCTAGGAACAGTTCTGCCATTCCTATTGCCATTCCTTCTTATTGCCGGATTTATTTGGTTTATGCTAAAACAAGCGCAAAAAGGAAACAGCCAGGCTCTTTCCTTCGGTTCATCCCGAGCCAGAGTGGTTGATCCAAAAGATAAAAGATTTCGAACTACATTTAAAGATGTCGCTGGAGCCAAAGAAGCTAAGGAAGAGCTCATGGAAATAGTGGAATTTTTAAAAACTCCCGGTAAATTTTTAAAGCTTGGAGCGAAAATTCCTAAAGGAGTTCTATTGTTAGGCCCTCCTGGAACAGGAAAAACTCTTATTGCTAAAGCTGTGGCTGGCGAAGCTAATGCGCCATTTTTCAATATCTCCGGAAGTGAATTTGTAGAAATGTTTGTAGGAGTGGGAGCATCAAGAGTGCGAGACCTATTCAAACAAGCCAAGAAAAATGCGCCTGCTATAGTCTTCATTGATGAAATAGATGCCGTAGGACGTCATCGTGGAGCAGGTCTTGGAGGCGGACATGACGAAAGAGAGCAAACGCTCAATCAAATATTGGTAGAAATGGATGGTTTCGACACTAACACCAATGTAATTGTCATAGCTGCTACCAACAGGCCAGATGTGCTTGATCCCGCTCTTCTTCGTCCAGGACGCTTTGACAGGCGCGTTACAATGGATCTGCCTGATATTGAAGAGAGAGTAGCAATACTTAAAATACATGCCAAAAACAAACCCTTAGCCGATAATATTGATTTGCGGGTAATTGCCGAAAGGACACCGGGATTTTCCGGAGCTGATTTATCCAATCTTTTGAATGAGGCAGCTATTTTTTCCGCCAGGAGAGGGAAAAAAGAAATTTTCATGCGAGAACTTACAGAATCAATTGAAAAAGTTATTCTCGGACCTGAGCGAAGAAGCCGCATTATTGACGAAGAAGAAAAGAAAATCATTGCCTATCATGAAGCTGGGCATGCTCTAGTAGGAGCAAGCCTTAAAAACACCGATCCTGTTCAAAAGATATCTATCATTTCTCGCGGTCACGCAGGCGGATATACCCTTAGTGCTCCAGCCAAAGATAAAAGACTTTTATCCAGGGATTATTTTATTGACGAGCTATCGGTTCTCCTAGGAGGCTATGTGAGCGAAAAAATCGCCTTTGGAGTCGTAACTACCGGAGCCTCTAATGATCTGGAAAGAGCTACCTCAATGTCCAGAAATCTAGTAACCAGATACGGAATGAGCGAACTTGGTCCACGTACGTTTGGACACAAGCAAGAAATGGTTTTTTTGGGAAAGGAAATGCATGAAGAAAAAAATTACTCAGAAAAGACAGCTGAAGATATCGATAAACAAGTTTCAAAATTTATTGCTGATGCTTATAAGGTAGCTGAAAAAATCATACTTGATAAAAAGGATGTTATGGGAGATTTGGTAGCTAAACTCATCGAAAAAGAAACCATGGAACAAGAAGAATTCAATAATATCATGGGGATTAAAAAGAGAACTACCGCTCCTGTAAAACCCGATCTTGACCAACCAGTGGAAATTGACACAAAAAAAGAAGGCTCTCCATCCAAGAGTCCTTCTGAAAAGAATAAAAAAACTGTTCCTGATCCCAATCCAGTTGAAGGCGTATAATAAATCTTCAAATTAAAAACCCCTAAAAAGGGGTTTTTAATTTAGTAGTGGGACCAGCTGGATTCGAACCAGCGACCAAGCGATTATGAGTCGCCTGCTCTACCGCTGAGCTATGGTCCCTTATTTAAAAATATGTGGTCGCTAGTGGACTCGAACCACTGACCCCCACAATGTCAATGTGATACTCTAACCAACTGAGCTAAGCGACCAAAATTTCATAAATAACATTTCTAATCTTACTGAAAAATATATTTCTAGTCAACTGTGTTATTTTTTATTCCTCTTTCCATGAAAGCTTAAGTGAACCTCCTTCAATTTTTTGTTCGTAATATGAGTATATACCTGGGTTGTAGTTATGGACGAATGACCGAGCATTTCCTGAACGCTTCTTATATCAGCTCCATTCATAAGGAGATTTGTTGCAAAGGAATGGCGCAGCGTATGAGGATGGACATCTTTGATTATTCCAGCTTTAGCCGCATAATATTTGACTATTCTCTGCACGCTTCTGGAAGTCAATCTTAAATCGTCACCCACATTGTCTTTTTTACCAGCACGCAACTTATTCTTGCTTTCAAATTTTTTTAGAGCCCTTGCATCACGCACAAACAAAGCTGGATCAATATCAGTCCTCATGTCTATATATTTTTTTAAACATTTTTTTGCTTGAGCAGAAACGAAAACAATTCTAATCTTATCTCCTTTTCCTCTCACACTGAATTCTTGATTGTTTAAATCTATTTTATCCCTATTTATATTAACAAGCTCTGAAACACGCAAGCCCGCTGAAAATAGCAGCTCCAAAATAGCCCTATCGCGCAATGTCTTAAAGCCATTTCCTTCAGCTGCTGCCAATATCCTATAAATTTCATCAATTTCAAGAAAATCGACTTCTCTGCTAGTTGCCTTTCCGATTTCAACTTTTTCTGCCTGCAAAGTGTTAACATCAATTTTAGCCATATACTTAAGAAAGCTTCTTATGGAAATGATGTAGTAATTCTGCGTAACTCGCTTTAGAGTATTCCCATTTTTTGTTTCCAATCTATTCAAATAGATTCTAAAATTTCTGATCAGATCTCCATTTATTTGCCCAACAGAATCAATTTTAGCCCAATCCAAAAAAACATCCAGATAATGATCATAGTTTTCGATTGTTTTTCTTGACCGTCCTTTTTCAATTTCCAAATAATCAAGAAATTGTTTTTTATAATAATTTATATCCATATTTCTTTTAAGCCTGTATCCATAATAATCTAATTATGAGAAAAAATAAAATTTTTTTATATCTTTGCATAATTATAATTTTTTTATCTTAACCAAGCCTTGTTTGTAATTTGCTAATTTATGCTAATTTTATGTTTGACAAACGACCCTATTCAATATATACTTGTTATTAATAAAAATTAGGGTTCTGGAATGATGATCAAGAGAGTCTTATACGCTTTCTATCTAAAACCAAAACCAAAAAGAAAGATCAATGCCATTAGTAAACTAATTATTTCGCTATCCCAAAGTTTATTAGGCCGTGACAACCTAAAAAATCTGCTCAAACAGATTCATCTAGGACAAAAGAATATCATTAATTTTATAAAGGAGCGAAGAACCATAAAATTACTCCATATATTTAGGAGCTATTCCGCTCTTATTGTTGTTATTTCAAGTGCTTTTCTTGTTTCAGCTACCAACATTTCATCAGGAAAAGAATCCAGCGGATTTCTTTTTGGATATCTTGGATCAGCTGAGGATAATCTTGAAAATCCACTTGAGAAAAAACTTTTTTTGGAATCCGATAAAAAAAGAGGAATAGCCCTAGCTCCTATCGCTCAAGCCAGCACAGCCCCTGATCCGACACTTAAGGAGGAAGATGCTGCTTCTCTCGTAACTATGCAGGGTCAGGCTCTGATAGCAGGAACCAGCCCAGTCAAAAAAGATCCTGAAGAAGATGGAGGGGTAGAAATTTATGAAGTACAATCAGGTGACACTGTCAATGCCATAGCATTAAAGCATCATATTTCAGTCAATACTATTCTTTGGGCTAATGAAATTGACAATGTTGACTCTATCATGCCAGGCGATAAAATATTCATTTTACCTACTTCAGGTTTGAGCTATACTGTTAAAAAGAATGACACCATCGATTCAATTTGTGAAAAATATAAAGCTAACAAGGAGAAAATCATATCTTTCAATGATTTGCCAGCCAATGGAGACCTGAAGGACGGCCAAGAAATAATCATTCCAGATGGCCAAAAAGATATTCCGGTCTCCACTCCAAACTCAAATATTGCCCGCAATAACAATTCTGCTCCAATAGCCGCAAGACCTTATGAATCTTTCGAAGTATCCGGCAAAAAAGTTGGATCAGCCAATGGGAATGGACATAAATTTCCTTACGGATATTGCACATGGTATGTAGCCTCTAAAAAATATGTTCCTTGGTCAGGCAACGCCGGAACTTGGTTATATCGTGCCAAATCCATGGGATATGCAACAGGGAAAACACCGAAAGTCGGATCAATCATGGTTTCTTCTGAGTCATGGTGGGGTCATGTGGCTATCGTAGAAAGCGTTAGAGGAGGCGAGTTTACAGTTTCTGAAATGAATTATAGAGGCTTTGCCAAAAAATCAACTAGAACGATCAGCATTGGCAATCGAGTGGTTAAAGGATTTATTTATTAAAAACGGATTTCTGCATAATAAAAAATCTGCTTTAAGCAGATTTTTTATTATGCAGAAATAGATCATATTTTTCTAAGCGGTGCTATAGAAGCGGAAAGTTTTTTAAGGCCCGCCTTGGAAAAGGCTATAGTCAAAATATCTCCCTGAGAAGAAATAATAAGACCTGTCCCAAAAACAGGATGATCCACTCTGTCTCCATCAACATAATCAGATTTAGGAAGTTTCTTTTCTTGGAAAGCCCCTTTTTCTTTTTGAAAAAGAAGATTTTTTTTCTCTTTAGGGGCATCATCCATTAAATGAACAGGAATATCATCAATAAACCGTGAAGGTGAATTTATCTGCAAAGATCCGAAAATATTTCGCTCTCGAGTATAGAGCAAATATACCTTTTCTTTGGCCCTGGTAATGCCCACATACATCAATCTTCTCTCTTCCTCCATTTCACGATCATCCATAACGCTTCTAGAATGAGGAAAAATCCCCTCTTCCAAGCCGATAATGAAAACTGTTTTAAATTCCAATCCCTTGGCACTATGCAGAGTCATCAAATGCACTGACTCAGTGGATTGATCAATATTATCCGTATCCGCAATTAAGGCCACTTCTTCCAAAAACAAACTCAAGCCCTCTGCATTTTCATAATCATCATATTTTTTTGCTACCGTTTGCAATTCACGCACATTTTCATAACGGGCTTGACCCTCGTCCGTACCATCGAGCAATGATTTTTCATAGCCACTTGCAGAAAAAGTAAATTCAATTAATTTTGCCACCGTCACCTTGCTGCTTTTTTCTTTAGCCTTAACGATAAAATCGCAAAAATTTACAATCGCATCGATTTTTGAATTTTGGATTTTAGATTTTTTTTCAATTTGCAAATTAAGTTCTTTTATTTGAGAACCTACTTCAATCGGGGTTATGTTGTTTTCTTTGGCCAGTAAAATTATTTTTTTCAAAGTCACTTCTCCAATATTCCTTTTTGGCTCATTAATAATCCTGTCCAAAGATATTTCATCATTAAAATTTTGAATCAAGCGCAGATATGCAATAATATCTTTCACCTCTTTTCTTTGATAGAATTTTAATCCGCCAATAATGCGATACGGCAAAGAATTCCTAAGCATAGCCTCTTCAACTATGCGGGATTGGGCATTGGTTCGATAAAGAACCACAAAATCATTTAAGCTGGATTGATTTCTTTCCTTGTGCTTAATAATTTCAGAGATCAAAAATTCAGCCTCGTCTCTTTCATTAGAAGCTTCGTATATACTCACCAAGTGTCCTCCTTTGTTTTCAGTCCATATTTTCTTATCTTTTCGATTTATATTTTGAGAAATAACTCCATAAGCTGCATCCAATATGTTTTGTGTAGAGCGATAATTTTGCTCTAATTTAATTACTTTAGCTTCAGGGTAATCTTTTTCAAAATCTAAAATGTTTTGGATATTAGCACCTCTCCAAGAATAAATGCCCTGCCAATCGTCCCCTACGACACAAATATTTCCCCATTTTTGAGCCAACATTCGCACCAAGGTATATTGGGCATGGTTTGTGTCCTGATATTCGTCTACCATAATATAGCGAAATAGGTTTTGATATTTTTGCAATGTTTGCGGGACACTATTAAGTATTTTTACTGTCAGCATTATAATATCATCGAAATCCAAAGCATCCTGCTCCTTCAATTTTTTCTGATAAGCGATATATATTTTAGCCACCATTTCTTCATAGTAACCGTCAATTTGAAGAAAGAAATCATTAGCATCCTTAAGTTCGTTTTTTGCTCTAGAAATCGTCCCCAATATTGTTTTGGGCTTAAATTGATCCATGTCGATTTCCAGTTCCCGCATAGTTTTCTTCATCAAAGATTCCTGATCTTGGGTATCAAAAATATTAAAAGTCTTTTTATATCCTATTTTTTCAATTTCTGTCCTCAAAATCCTTACACAAATCGAATGAAAAGTTCCAATTAATGGAAGACTGTTCTTGTTTCCCCCCAGAAGATCAAGAATCCTCTCTTTCATTTCTTGAGCAGCTTTGTTTGTGAAGGTTACGGCTAAAATGTTTCCCGGAGAAACTTTTTTTTCGCGAATCAAGTATGCCACCCGATGAGTAAGAGCTTTTGTTTTTCCTGAACCCGCTCCGGCAATCACTAAAACTGGACCTTCCGTTTTTTCAACAGCTTCTCTTTGAGCCAAGTTTAATTTTTCCAATATATCAAACATTTTTACATTTTTTATGATTATTTTTTAATTGTAGCATAAACTTCATGTTTTGACCGTTAAAACTGGACAATATGTATTTATTATGCTAAAATTGAAAAGTAATAATTTATTAGCAAACATTGGTTGACCAATAGGGTCTGCGGATTGTGATAAAAAGCAAGACCTAACTGATGTTTAGCCGAAAAAAATATGGCGCTTACCCACAAGCAAAAAGGCCAAGTCACAGAAGATGTAAAAAGACATGAAAAAGATACTGGTTCTCCAGAATATCAAATTGCTCTTTTTACAGAAAAAATTAAAAAACTCACTTCTCATCTCAAGAAAAATGCTAAGGACTTCCATTCCAGAAGAGGACTTCTGAAGATGATATCAAAAAGAAAAAGGCTAATGCTTTATTTGCAGAAAACTAACGAAAAAACTTACAAGACAATAGTAAAAAAGCTTGAAATCAAAGGATAACTTAAATATAAAAGCGGGTGGAAGCCTGCTTTTGTTTATTAACTGATTAATATTTCAAACCATGTCTATATTCAAAGAACAACGAGTAGGGGTTTTAGTAGATATTCAAAATCTCTACTATTCAGCTAAGGTTCTACATAAGAAAAAGGCTAATTTTGGAGCTCTGCTTAAAGATGGAGTGGGAGACAGAAAGCTTATACGAGCCATTGCCTATGGAATTAAAACTCTTGAGGGACAAGAAGAAAAATTCTTTGAAGCCTTGGAAAAACAAGGATTTGAAGTTAAGACCAAAGATTTGCAAATTTTTCCAGGAGGAGCCAAAAAAGGCGATTGGGATGTAGGAATCGCAGTAGACGCCATCAAAATGTCCAAGAGCCTGGATGTTCTCATACTTATGTCTGGAGATGGAGATTACATACCGCTTGTAAAGTATATTCAAAGCACCACCGGATGTCGTGTAGAAATTATGGCCTTTCTTGAATCCACCAGCGCCAAACTCGTAGAAGAAGTAGATGAATTTACTAATATAAGTGAAAATAAGAAAAAATTTCTCATATAATAACCCGGATAAAAAGCCATTTAATGGCTTTTTGCTTTGACAAAGCAAAAAAAATAAGCTAATCTTTAAATGTGGTATTTCATGCTAATGCTTGAAAATACTGCGATTTAACAACTTAACACACCTTGGTTTAACGCGTAACAGGCACAATATTAAGTTCAATACGTTGAAATTAATATCGTGTTTATAACGTCGTTAGTTCAAGGCTAATGTTCTATGGAACAAAAAAAATGGTCCCTTCAAATTGGAGGGAGAATGCTTGAAATCGAAACAGGGCTTCTAGCCAAACAAGCCAATGGGTCCGTAACCGTACGTTATGGAGATACGGTGGTTTTAGCGACAGCTGTCATGAGCAAGGGAGCTTCACGTATTAGTGGATATTTTCCATTAATGGTTGATTTTGAAGAAAGATATTATGCCGCTGGAAAAATTAAAGGCTCAAGATTCATTAAACGAGAAGGCCGTCCATCTGACGAGGCTGTTCTCACCGGAAGAGTAGTTGATAGAACTATTCGACCGCTTTTCAATTCAAGAATGAGAAATGAAGTGCAAGTAATTGTAACTGTACTTTCCATTGATGGAGAAAATGACCCGGATACAGTTTCCGTTATTGCAGCCTCAACAGCTTTAGCTATTTCTAACATTCCTTGGAATGGACCAGTAGCAGCAGTACGCGTAGGCGAAGTCGATGGGGAATTTATTCTTAATCCCGTTAATGGAGAACTGACTGAAAGCAAGTTGGATTTAGTAATTTCTGGCACAAAAGATAAAATCAATATGCTAGAAGCTGGCGCCAAAGAAGTTCCTGAAGAAACTATCATAAAAGCTTTTGCCTTTGGGCAAGAAGCCATCACAAAGATCGCTAATTTCATTGAAGATATTGCCTCAGAGATTGGAAAAACAAAATCAGAGCCTGTGCTTTTACAAGGAACTCCAGAATTTGAAGCGAAAGTCAAAGAAATTTTAATTTCCGAGGGGCTGGAATCAGCTCTCTATGATCCTAGTAAAGCCGTTATTGAAGAAAAAACTAAGGCTATCGAAGAAAAAGTTGGTGAATATATTTCAACTAACTTTACGCAAGATATCGATAAATTAAAAGAAATAGCCAAGCAAGTTTTTGAAGAGGTTTCTGATGAAATCGTGCATATCAATATTTTAGACAAAGAGCAAAGACCAGACGGAAGGAAGCTGGATCAAATTCGCCGCATCGACTGCCAAGTTGGAATCCTGCCAAGGACTCATGGCACCGGACTTTTCACCCGCGGAGAAACTCAAGCTCTGACAGTAACCACCCTAGGTTCGCCTGGAGATGAACAAATCATAGATACCATGGAAGTAGATATGAAAAAAAGATATATTCATCACTATAATTTTCCTCCCTATTCTGTTGGCGAAGTGAGGCCGATGAGAGGACCGGGACGAAGAGAAGTGGGTCATGGAGCGCTCGCTGAAAAAGCGCTAATCCCAGTCTTGCCAGCTAAAGAGGTTTTTCCATATACAATTCTTTTAGTTTCAGAAGTTCTTGAGTCGAACGGATCCTCTTCTATGGCTTCAACTTGCGGGTCAACACTTTCACTTATGGATGCCGGAGTTCCTATTATACGGCCAGTTTCTGGAATTGCTATGGGAATAATCGTTGGTAAAGAAGGGAATTTTAAGGTTTTGACTGATATACAAGGATTGGAAGATCATTATGGCGATATGGATTTCAAAGCTGCCGGAACAACAATTGGAATCACCGCCTTGCAAATGGATGTAAAAGTACAAGGAGTGACGCTAGAAATGCTGAAAGCCGTATTGGAACAATCCAAAATCAACCGGCTAGAAATAATGGAAAAGATTATAACAACAATTCCATCACCAAGAACTGAAATGAGCCAATACGCGCCAAGAATTGTCATTATGCATATTAATCCGGATAAAATTAGAAATGTCATCGGAACTGGCGGGAAAATCATCAACGCTATTATCGATGAAACCGGAGTCCAGATAGACATTGAAGATGATGGGTCAATCTTCATCACGTCTCCTGATGCCCTGGCTGCTAAGAAAGCACAGGAATGGATTGACAATCTTACCCATGAAGTAAAAGCGGGAGAAATATTCAATGCCAAGATAACTAAGATCATGACTTTCGGAGCTTTTGCTGAAATATTGCCAGGACAAGAAGGACTTATTCATATTTCAGAACTGTCAGAAAAAAGAGTGGAAAAAGTTGAAGATATGGTGAGTGTTGGAGATATTGTTCCTGTAAAGGTTCGCGAAATTGACGCTCAAGGAAGAATAAATCTTTCTATGAAAGCCGTTGCCAAAAAAACCCAGTAGCCAAAAAGAATATTTTATTGTAAAATAGAGACAATTAAGATTGTCTCTATTTTTTATATAAACAATCGATGAAAAAAATTAAAATATAAATAAATGTTTAGAAATCAAAGCACATTTGTTGATGAAAACCAAGAAAATAACAATAATTTAAGCCAGGAAAAAGACTACAAAATTGAAGATATCATTATTCATACAATGGAAAAGGATATCCAAGAAATTGAAAATCCTTCAATGAAGAAAACTCTTTACCCGGAAAAATCATCTCCTGAAAATCCATCATTGCAATTGAACGAGAAGCAAAAAAGCAGTCCTTTTCTTACTCCCCCCGAAAAATCAAATCTTTCAGATGAAAGCAGGCCGAAATCAAAACAAGATTATGCACAAATAAATAAGATCATCCAACCCAAGATCGACTCTAATATTAAAATGTCCGAGTCGTCCGGTTCAAAAAAAATTCTGCTTTTATTGAGCTTCTTGATTATTATTTTTGTTGGCATTGGAACATATTATTTCATTACTACGAGAAAATCCCCAGAAAATAAAATTCAAAGCAGCCCATCATTAAATATTGCTCAAGAAAATCCGTTAGAAGAAAAGGATACTGCTCTGACAATAAGCGCAGAAAGCCCTAATTATCTTGTCATAGACATTGCCAGTATTGATCCGGTATCGCTTAAAAAAACATTAGAATCCAAAATTCAAAACATTGTTACCGCCAAATTAAAAACACCGATAGAATTTACAGTAGTAGACAAAGAAAATAATCCTATATCATTTTCTGATTTTGCAAAGATGGCCGATATAACCCTCTCTGCTGAGATATTATCTTCTCTAGAAAAAAAATTCAGCTTATTTTTGTTTGATGATAATGGAAATTTCGGAGTGGGTCTGGTTTTAAATACCACAGATCCCCTGTTGGCAAATAATCAAATTTCCCAAGAAGAAACTTCTTTATATAAGGAGCTTGCTTCCATCCTGCCATATTCAGATTTTGCAATTCCCACATCCCCATTTGAAAGCACTCAATACAAAAATCATACTATCAGATATCAAAATTTGATTTCCGCCCAAAAGCTTTCGATTGATTATGCGTTTCAAGGAAATAAACTTATTATAACAACAACCAAATTCACAATCGAATCCATCCTAGACAAAGCAAATCTATAATTTAGACTGCCGACAATACCTTTTATTTGGAATTAATAGTATAAGCTGTGGATAACTTGTTGAATAACCCGCTTTTATCTAAAATTAAATTTCATTTTAAAAAAAGAGTTTTTAATTATTTATTCAACAAAAAAACATTGCGATAGCATACATCCAACTATAAATATCTTTTATCCCATGAATGCTGCATTTTCTTAACCATGATGATCCAAATGATTGACCTAGCCGCTTATTTTTGCTATAATAAGTTCATAGTGATCCTTGAAAATTAAATTCCAGTAACGGTAGAGGAGCTTCAATCGCAATTTCCCCCTATTTGCGATTGAAACCTCTCTACTGTTCAAGTGTTTCAAGTAACATCTTGAAGCCGCCTCCGACTTCTGACCGGAGGACCCTAAAATAAAAACAAAAAAATTTTTATTAAAATAAAAACAAAAAATAAAAAATGTTCTTTAAAACAAGTTGGTAACTACTTCGAGCAGCAATTCGATAAATGCTTCTCCAAGTAGTTACCGACGATTCAAAGGCCAAGTGCCAGAGAATGGTAAGAGAGTCAAAAAGTATTAAGTAAAGTCAGAATAATACTAAACTTTTCAATGTGTAAGTAATAACATTACACGCTAGACCTTTTAGTGGTTAAATGGTTCTCACCCAATCAAATGACTCAAAAAGTCCGACGCGTTCACATTGACGAACACCTTTGGGTGTTATATGTTGTCCAATATTTTATTATTTAGGTACATACCTCTGTAACACCCTAGGTTTCTATATCACCCATAGAGGTGTTTTTTTTGTTTCCAAAAGTGAAATTTTATGTATAATATAGTCATGAGCGAAGAGAAAATCATTCCAAATACCCAATCCGTAGGAAAAACAGGTGAGCAAGTTGCGGCTAATTTTCTCCGAAGCAAAGGCTTTGAAATATTGGCAATGAATTTTAAGAATGACTGCGGACGAAGGATAGGAGAAATTGATATTATAGCCAGAGACACAAAAGAAAACGAGATCATATTCGTAGAAGTAAAGAGCAGGGATTATGCCAGATATGGCAAGACTATGCCTGAAGAGAATATTAATTATCAAAAATTACAAAAACTAGCGAAAATAGCCTCCGTATACCTTAGAAAAATGCATTGGGAAGATAAATCGTACAGATTTGATGCTATCTCTGTTTGGCTTGATTGGGAAACGCGGCGAGCCAAAATAAAGCATCTGCCCAACATTTACCTTTCCTAATTTAAAGCTGCATTATCTGCAATTATTTATATGATATGTTGTAATATGGATTAGTTTTTTGATTTATCCTTACAAACCCAAACAATAGACATCTGCCGATATTTTTGCTAAAATAAAGCTACGATTAACTTTTAACAATTTTAAGGAAAATAATATTATGACAATTGATAAAAACACTCTTTCTGATATAAAAAATTCTCTTTTGAAAGAAAAAAAAGAACTCGAAGAAAATCTTAGACGCATAGCTAAGCCCATTAACACGCAAAAAGGCGACTATGAAACAACATTTGACGATATCGGAAGCGATAGAGAAGACAATGCGACTGAAGTAGAAGAATATACAGACAATCTTCCTGTAGAGATTACTTTGGAAAAAAAGCTCCAAGATATTATTGCAGCGCTAGAAAAAATAGAAAAAGGAACATTCGGTGTTTGCGAAAAATGCAAACAAGAAATTGATATTGAGAGATTGAAAGCTAACCCCTCTGCAAAAACCTGTATAAGCTGCAATTAGATGCTTTTTGTATTTACAATTTTACTTGACCAATTGTCTAAGTATTTAATCCGCTTTTCGGGCGGATTTTATATTTGCAATTCCGGCATATCCTTTGGCGTGAAAATGCCAACCGCCCTATTTTGGCTGTTATGGATAATATTCATTGCATTTTTGACATCGTATACTTTTTCAAAAACTGAAAATCAAAAACTGAGATCTATCGGAATAACACTTATTCTTAGCGGAGCTTTTTCCAATATAATTGATCGATTGACATTTGGATGCGTAATCGATTTTATAAATTTGAAGTTTTGGCCAATTTTTAATTTAGCTGATGTATTTATTTTTTTTGGTGCTATAATTACCATATCGTCTATTTTTAAAAATAAAAATTAATTTAAGTTTTTATCTCTCGTGCCGGATAAAAAAATATAATAAGTTGTCATCAAAAATTCTTTCTACAGCCAATATCGGCCTTAAAAGCGAACTAATCGAAATTGAAGTTGATGCAGTTTCAGCCGGTCTTCACCAATTTAATATCGTAGGGCTGCCTGATGCTGCTGTAAAAGAAGCTCGAGACAGAGTAGCTGCTGCCATCAGAAATAGCCGATTCAAGCCCCCACATCAATGCGGTCGCATTACTGTTAATCTGGCGCCAGCCGATCTTAAAAAAGAAGGTCCTGCTTATGATTTGCCTATCGCTCTAGGATTCCTTTTAGCTACCAAACAAATAAAATTTGATCATGCTCAAAAACTGTTTTTAGGAGAACTTTCCCTTGATGGGATTGTAAGGCCGGTCAAAGGAGTGTTGCCTATGGCCATTATGGCTAAAAAAATGGGATTGAAAGAAATATTTGTCCCTAGTGAAAATGCTCCGGAAGCATCAGTAATAGAAGGCTTAAACATTTATTCGGTTAACAACCTGTTAGAGCTGATTTCCCATCTCACTGGACAAAAGACAATGATGCCTATCGCTCAATTAGATTTAGACAGTCTTTTTACTGCTGAAAATCACTTATGCGAAATGTCTCTTATAAAAGGACAAGAGCATGCCAAAAGAGCATTGGAAATTGCTGCTGCCGGAGGGCATAATGTCATTCTTAATGGTCCTCCAGGTTCTGGAAAAACTCTTTTAGCTAAAACCATGCCTTCAATATTGCCCAAACTTACCGTCCCTGAGGCTCTAGAAATCACCAAAATCTTTTCCGTGTCCGGCCAACTTCCAACCAACACTCCGCTTATAACAAAAAGACAGTTTCGCTCTCCGCATCATAGCGCCAGTGCAGTTTCACTCGTAGGAGGAGGAACATATCCTAAACCAGGAGAAATCAGTCTCAGCCATAGAGGCGTGCTTTTCCTGGATGAATTTCCTGAATTTTCAAGAAACGTCCTAGAAAACCTTCGCCAGCCACTGGAAGACGGAATCATAACCGTTTCTCGAGCTCAAGGAACCCTTGAATTTCCAGCCAGGTTCACTCTGGTAGCAGCCATGAATCCTTGTCCTTGCGGCAATGCCACTGATCCAGAAAAGGCTTGCTCTTGCTCTCCTGCTCAAATTATTAAGTATCAGCGAAAAATTTCGGGGCCAATCCTTGATCGCATAGATCTTCATGTAGAAGTGCCAAGAATAAAATTTGAAAAATTAGCAGAAAATTTCACCTCTGAAAGCTCGCTTTCTATTCGCCAAAGAGTAGAAAAAGCCAGAATTATTCAGAAAAATCGCTTCAAAAATTCACCTATAATTACCAACAGCGAAATGGGCGGCAAAGAAATAAAGGAATTTTGCCAACTTAATAAAAATTGCATAGAATTAATGAAAACTGCCGTAACAAACCTGCATCTTAGCGCTCGCGCATACTATCGCATCATAAAGGTGGCCAGAACTGTTGCTGATTTAGGAGAGTTTGACCATATTGAACCGTCCCATATTGCCGAAGCCATTCAATACCGCTTTAAAACTGAATAGAGTGTTAATTGCTGATTTAATCAATCCATGATAGAATAATGGCGTTTATGTCCAGAAAAAAATCCCTTCTAAAATTATTCAGTTTAAGCTTGTCATTGCTGGCTCTTTTTTTTATTGGACAATATTTATTCTTCAAAAAGCCGCTTTTTCTTTCGAAAAGAACATTGGATTTCTCTTCTGCTTCTAAAAAAATAGTTCTTTTGGATAATGAAGCTGTTTTTTATGTTTCCACCCGAGCACAAAATGTGGAATCTTTCCTGCAAGAACAAAAAATCAAAGTCGAAAACCATGATGAAATATTCCCTGAAAAAAATACAGCTCTTTATTCGGGCATGCATATAAGGATAAACCATTCAATCCCTTTTGAAATCAAAGTTGATGGAAAAACCATAAAAAATCAATCTTCTACAAAAACTGTTTCCGGCATACTAGAAGAAAACGGGGTTGTTTTAGGCCGGTTAGATATCGTTTCGAAACCGCTTTATTCTCGCTTTGCCTTCGAAGATAAAATAGTCGTCACCCGCATCAATGTAGAAGAAAAGATTGTTGAAGAAGACATAAATTACAAAACCATCACTAAAGAAGATAGAAAGCTTGGTTGGCGAGAGGAAAAAACCGAGCAAGCAGGCAAAAAGGGAATTCGTGAAATAAAATATAAAATCACCTATAAGGACAATAAAGAAATATCGCGCGTTATTTTAGAAAAAAATATCACCAAAGAACCTATAAATGCTATTTTGGTCAAAGGAACCTATATGAAACTTGGAGGGGCTAAAAAAGGACAAGGAACATGGTATTCTTTCAAAGGAGGCCTCTTTGCAGCCAGTACGACTATCCCCAGAGGCGGATTTGCCAAGGTCACGAATACAGCCAATGGAAAATCTGTTATAGTAGAGATAAATGATTATGGCCCTCAAGGAAAAGGAAGAATCATTGATTTAGACAAAGTAGCTTTCACTAAAATTGCATCGCTCGGAGCGGGAGTAATCGGAGTGAAAGTAGAACAAGTATTAAATTAGCACACATAATCAACCTTAAAATACCAAATCTAAAGTTATAAATTCCAAATAAATTACAAGTCCTAAGCCATAAATTCAAAACCACTTTGGAAATTTGAACTTTGACATTAGAATTTATTTGGTATTTGAGATTTTGGTTTTGTGATTTATAAAATTATGCCTACAAAACTAGGACAAAACTTTTTGAAAGATCCTGCTATTTTGGAAAAAATCATCCAATCATCAGACATCACTGATATTAATTTTGTATTGGAAATCGGTCCGGGAAAAGGAGTTTTAACCGAAAAGCTAGCCGAGCTTGGAAAAAAAATTATTGCCGTTGAGCTAGATGACGCATTAATTCCTTATTTAAAGCATAAGTTCTCACCAAACAAAAATGTAGAAATCATCCATGAAGATATTTTAAGAACAAATTTGCCGGCATTAATAGAAAAATATGCAACGCGCATGCAGGATTCAAGTTGCAAATCAGGCATACAATATAAAGTAGTCGCCAATATCCCTTATTATATAACTTCTCCTATCATAAGACTCTTTCTTGAGCAACTGATCCAGCCTAAAGAAATGATTCTCATGATCCAAAAGGAAGTAGCTCAAAGAATTGTGGCGGCAAAAGGACAGATGAGCATTTTGGCGGTTTCTGTAGGATATTATGCCAGCGCAGAAATTCTTTTTGATGTAGATAAGAATGCATTTTCCCCTGTTCCAAAAGTAGACAGTTCGGTTATAAAAATAGTTCCTCAAAAAAAATTCAACAAAGAAGAAGATAAAAAATTCTTTAGAATAGTCAAGGCTGGATTTTGCTCCAAAAGAAAGACGCTTCTTAATAATCTTTCCACCAGCCTGAAAATAAAAAAAGAGACAATAGAAGAAATATTGTCTTTAGTGTCTTTAGATAAAAATGTTCGGGCCCAGGAATTAACTGTTAATAATTGGAAAAGGCTATTTGATCATATCAGCAAATAATATCTTAGCCATCACCAAAGCATAGATCATAGCTGCTGACAAAATCCACCCCACCAATTCTCCTTTTTTCATCCTGCCTTTCCAAGCAGGATTATTTACTATCCAAAAAGAAATTCCACCAAAAAGAACCGCCCACCAAAAAAGCTTCAGCTCATTAAGAAAAAAAACACTCATCACGAATGAAATAAAAATTCCCGATCCGACTGCTTTGGCCCCCAAATCATAGCCTAGAATAATCGGCCAAGTAAGCACTCCGTCTTTTCTATCTCCTTCAATATCCCTAAAATCCTTCATTGGCAAAGACAATGTCAAACCGAACAAAAACATAAAACCGATGCGCCAAGGGAAAATTGCTAATTTTTCTTCGCCTGAAAACATAATAAACCCTAAAAAAAGGATCAAAAGAGAGGCAATAGCACTAAAAAATGTCGCTATTAAAGGAAATCTTTTCAATCTATAAGGAGGAGCGGAATAAAACCAGGCCACTATCTGATAAGCCAGCAATAGTATGAAACCAAACACGCTTACCGTCATGCTCCCTATCAAAGAAAGAATGAATAGAATTATCCCTAATTGCCAATATTCTTCCATCGTAAAAATTTTTTTCTGCAAGGGCCGGTAGGAATTAGAAATGATATCTATTTTATAATCATAAATATCATTGAAAACGACCGATGCCAGCCAAGCGAGAACAATATTTATAGCCACTATTGATATGGCTAAAATAGAAAACAAATTGGAATGCCAATTCTGGGGATACATCCAAAATCCCAGCCCCATTCCCACTATCAAGAGGCCGAGATGATAAATTAGTTGAGGAAAGCGAGCATTTTTGATTATAGCCCAGAATTTTTCTTTATTATTCAAATAAAAAATAGCGGCTGCTAGAAAAATCAGCAGCATATAAAAAATCATGCCTATCTGATAAGCAAAGGCGTATTTCAAAGTGGCAGTTCCAAAACCCAAAATCTCTACTGGCGATCCAAAGAATTGAACTATGGTTATTGCATTAACTTCCCATGGACTCTTCCCTTGAAACATATGCGCTAAAAAAACAAACCAGGAGGGAAAACTGCCCATAAGAAATAAAGCAATATAGACGACCAACCCGGCCGATAAAGCTTTGATTATTTTTCTGGTTTTTGTATAAATAACCAGCATTATCAAGAAAATTGCTACTAAAAAGGTTATTTTTGTTCCGAAATAAACAATACCGGTCGGAAGATTGCCAAAAATAGTCAAAAATTGCCAAAATAGAGTTTTTATATCACTCAACAAATAAAAACTCCAAAAAACATTCCCTTTGGTTTTTACCATATCAAAAAGCGGGGGAAGAAGAACCAAAAGATTGGACCAAGCCACTAAAGAAATCAGTTCTCGAGGCTTCTTCTTTAGAAAAAAGCTTAAAATCAACCAGACCAGAAGAGAAGTCAGTGAAAAGAATAAAAAATTATGCATCAGTTCGATCATAACATCTTCCCAGGGAGAACTAGAAGAGGCCAAGAACTTATCTTCGAAAGTCCGAAGGCCGATAATTCCTAAAAAATTAAGCATCAAAAAAAGAGGACTCAATTCTTGAGGAAAGATATTGGCTAAATTTTTTCCCAGTTTTTTGAATTTATTTTTTATTCCCGTCATACCACCCATAATACCAGCCCGGCTGGAAATTAACAAGCCGAACATCCACTCGAAAACTTCTTGTTTTTTTCTTTTTGTGATATAATTTCTCCATAGGAAATATTCTGCTTCTTCTTGATTTGGAAATTTTTTTTATAGAAATTTATTTTACAAAAAGCCCATTTTTCTAGCTTCAAAAACTAATCCGATGAAAATAAAAAACTTTCAAATATCCTTAGCTGTTTTATTGATACTTATCGTCAGCAGTTTTTCTTTCTATGCTTATGCTGAAGAAAAATCAATCACCACTAAAAACATCTTCCTTGATAGCGATCAAGACGGCCTTTCGGATGATGAAGAAAAAACTTATGGCACCAATCCCAACAAAACGGATACTGACGGAGATGGATATTCTGACGGAGCAGAAGTAAAAAGCGGCTATGATCCCAAAAAACCATCGCCCGGAGACAAGCTGATTCCGGATGCAAACACTTTTTCTGATAAAAAAAATAACGACTCCGACAAAAGAAATCTCACCAAAGAGGTTTCTAAAAAAATTTCCACCACTTTGAAAAATGCAGATTCCGAAAATCAGCAGGAAACCATCGAACAGATAAAAACTATTGTCAATGAATCCATAGAACAGGAAAAATCCGCCCGAGAACTCCCGCCTCCTGCAGACCCCAAGCAAATAAAAATAAAAAAGCAGGATTATGATGGATTATCCAAAGAAAAACAGCTGGAAAAGAAAAAGCAGGATATGAGCGACTATATCACCGGAATTTCCTATGTCTTACTTTCCAATTCCCCGGAACCGATCAACTCAAACGATGACATCAATAAGCTCAACTCTTCTGTTATGGAGAAAATAGGAAGCGCTCTTAGCTCTCAAAACTCCAGCTCCATCGAAGATCTGGACTTGTCCCTAAAGAAAATATCCTCTCAAATAAAAGATATAGAAGTGCCTGAAGAAATGACTGAGGACCACATCAAGGGACTCCAGCTGATCAGTTATGTCGATCAGCTCAAAAACTCGGTGAATTCGGTCCAAGATGATCCTCTGACCAATCTAGTGAATTATTCAAACATCCAAAGCGCCACCATGCTTGTTTCTGATTTTTCCGACTCTATTACAAAAAAGATAGAGCAGTATGACTTGAAACTTGATTCCAATATGCAAAAGCAACTGAACGATTATGGGGTTTCCGTTTCTGATAATTTTCTCGAGGAAATAAAATAAACCAATATGAAGTCTAAATCAAATTTTCGTAAAATTATTTTTGTTTTTATTTTTTCTATCGGCTTGGCTTTTGCTCCTGTCCAAGCCCAAAAAGCCGATGCCTGGATGGCCATACCGGCTACTTTGGTAAACAGAATCATGGCTTATGTGCAAGACATGGTCAAAAATATTCTTACCGGCGCCATGAAACAGATGGCAATCAAGATGATCAGCGAACAAGTAAGCAATGTTGTCGGGGGAAGCAGCTCGAAAGACAGCAAAATAATCAGCAATTATAAGGACTATCTTTTCACCCAATCGGAAAAAAGCGCCCAAGTCTATATAAATGACTATATAAGTGAAAGTGTTGGCGGACAAGATCTGAGCAGCTATGTTTCAGCTGAAGGCATTGGCGATTATTTTCCTCAAGGCAGCGGAGGAGCTGACTTCAAAAAACAACTCTCCAGTATGGCTAAATCAATGATTCAATCAGAAACCAAGAAATTGAAAACGACTTATGTGGGCAATCCAAGTGAAAATCTCTTTAGCGATGGGAATCTCAACAATTTTAATTCCTATCTTTCCGGAATCAACAATCCCTGGTCCTACCAACTATATG
Organism: Candidatus Moraniibacteriota bacterium; assembly: GCA_003543115.1. Taxonomy (GTDB): domain Bacteria; phylum Patescibacteriota; class Minisyncoccia; order Moranbacterales; family UBA2206; genus UBA8518. Next base: position 44,554 of record DPJH01000036.1, on the reverse strand, counting down.
TCCAGAGCATGTATCAAAAGAAACTGGAAGAAACAAGACAAATCGCCGAGGTCAAAGCTATCGCCGGCATGGGATATAAGGGGACCGAAAAAAATGGAAAGGTTGTCACTCCCGGAGCCTATATCGCTTCCCAGTTAAGCAATGCCAATGCCATGAGCTTTGATTCCATTTCCAGCGCCACCAGCATGCAAGATGTGATAGCCGGAATGGTCACCCAATTCGTATCCCAAACCATTCAAGACGGAATCGGAAAATCTCAGGAAAACACGGGAGAAGAAGACCAAGACGCTCAAAATAGCGAAGAAAATGAAGCACCGGAAGGAGAGGCCAAACCATGGGTCAATCCGGACAATCCGACATAGGAAATTGACTGGATAAAATAATAGAAATCATTTCATATACGAAAAAGTTGAAAGACCAAAAAAGGGAAAAAATATTCACAACACTCTTAGCGATATTTATCATATCTGCCGGTTTTTTGTTTTTTGATACAACGCCTATTTTAGCCGCATCAAATACATGTACTTGTTTTCAGGCAAATATTGGTGATATTGTAAGCTATGCAACAGGCGATTCAACAACAGCTCCGACAAAAGAGGCATGCGAAAAAAAATGCGGATCAAATGGTGGACGTTATAAATATGGAACAGATTTTATAAAAAAAGGTACATCGGGATATCCATTTTTCACAAAATCAGCTGGACTAATACAAGAAGTTAAGAATGACAAGGAATTTACAGGAGCTGTTGGAGATGCAGCTGAAGGCGCCATTATGTGGTTACTTCAGGGCGTCCTTTATTTTACTGGATGGATACTCAATCTAGCTGTTTTGTTATTTTCAAAAGTAATTGATGCAAACACTGCCTCAGCTATGCTTTCTGATCCAGCTATATATGAAATATGGAGCAAAGTCAGAGATCTTTGCAATATAGGCTTTATTTTAGTTCTTCTTTTTTCCGCTTTTTCCACTGTTTTTCAATATAGCAAATATAACTATAAAAATATACTGCTTTGGTTGGTTATTATGGCACTTTTAGTGAACTTCAGTTTTCCTATTACTCGTTTTATTATTGATATTAGCAATTCCCTTATGTATACCCTGCTTGACAACTTAATGGGTAGCAATAAATCTGGGGGAGAAATAATAACAAGCATATCTGCCTTCGATAACCTGCAAATTATCATAACAGACAAAAAAGCTAATATTCCTCAAATGCTTGCTTCTATTATATTTATTTTTGTCTTGGCTCTTACTATTTTAGCTCTCGCCTTCATACTGCTCATACGAACTATTGCCCTAGGAATTATAATAATTTTTTCTCCTATCGGGTTTGCAGGATCTATTATTGGAAAGGGCGGAGAATGGTGGAACAATCTTTTCAAATATGCCATGGCTGGACCAATTATCGCTCTGGTTCTTTATATATCAACACAATTAATGAATACATTGGCAGCCGTAACTAATGATGTTGGGTTTATAGGAGGCATGGAAGCAGCGCCCAACAATATTGTTATAGGTATGACAAGATTTATTCCTCCTATTGTTATACTTTGGATAGGAATGGGCATGGCAGTGAAGGGAATTGACGGAGCAGGATCAATTCTTGGAAAAGTGCGCGGAAAAGGCATTGGTATGGCGAAAAGCTTTGGAAAAGGCGCATGGAACACAACTGGCATTCCAGGTGGAATAAAGAAAGGATGGGAAAACACAAGAAAGAGCGGGAAAATTTTTGGAATGGATAATAAATATTCAAGATTCTTATTTAAGAGCGGCAAAGAAGAACGAGAGTCTCAAATTGCAGGAGGAGTCACTGGAGGCAAAAAAGGATGGAAAGATGCCAGTAAAAACAAGAGGGTGGAAGAATTCAGAAAGAAATATAAGGAAAAAGCTGATGAAAATGATCACATTGATGCGATTGGAAAAGACAGTCTTGTTCATCAGATATTAAAAGCTGACTTACACCACAAAGATCCGTCTAAACGATATGGAGAAGCTGTTAAAGTGGCATCCATGCTACATCATCTTAAAACTGATACTAGCAAAAAGGATGAATTTGAATTGAAAGTAAGAAGCGAGGTTCTCGATCCAAGAAATAGAATGCACGCTACAAATATGCAAGGAAAAAATTCTGAACAAAAAGAAAATTATATCAAGCAACAAATCGCTCTCAATTGGAAAGTGCTTAATGATAAGGCCAAGCAAGCGCATAAAGTTGCAGAAACAAACGATAAGCCGACAACGCCAGAAATTAATACTGCCGCAGCAAAAGCCAGGGGAGTGGTTGACGCTCTCTGGACCTAATTATTTTACTTAAAAACATGTTTAGCGATATCATTAGTGAAGAAATTTTAGATAAATTTGCGATACCCCACATTGCCTTCCCGCAAGACACTATCCAACAAAAAGTTGCATTAGCCCAACACATACTGTCCCTCAAAGGGGAAGAGCTTCTCTTATCAAGCGTATATTCCTTTTCCTATCCGAGCATAATAGCCGGCATTTCAGAAGCTAATATAGAATATATCGGCAAAAATGCTCCGGAAAACTACAAAACAGAGCTTCTTGAAACAATCAGAAAAGATTATATCACAAAAGAAGCTTTTGAAATTTCTGAAGCCATGGATAAAAACTTAGGAGAAAACGCAACCAAAAATCAACAAAGATTGAATATGATTATTCAATATATCAAAGACAATCAGGCAGTTTTTCAATTTTAGAATTTAAAATATTATATAAAATGCCAACATATCAAAATAAGACTGATTACAATAGGTTCAATCAAAGCAATCCTTCATACCAAGGCTATGATTTAGAACTGGAAAAACAAAAAATAGCCGAAGAAATAGCCGAAACAAAAAAAGAATTACTGGAAAAATGGAAGAAACAAAACGCCAATGCGCAAATTTTTCCCAACACCCTCTCTGGAATGGACAGTAATTTGATTTTTTTTCTGCTTTCTTTTGAGCATGCCCTTTTCTATGATGATTTGGCTAAAAAATTCAATCTATCCCAAAAACAAAGAGATGCGCTGCCCCACATCGTATGGCAATTGTGCCGAACTAAAGAATGGGAAGATATCAATGGCCTGTTAGAAAAAAATCTTGGCATAGATTCAGCGGCCTGCAATCAAATTGCGCAAGATATTTCATCTAGAATTCTTTCTAAGGCACGCGAACTGTCCTTGCAGGAACCACTCTCCAAAAATTCTGTCGGATCACAAGAACAAAACGCGCCCTCACTGATGAAAATGCCTATTTTTCAGGCACTCAAAGAGATTCCGGACATCGGAGAACAGATCATCACCTCGCAACGCATCAAGATTCTCAGCTTTCCGGAATCGGTGCGTCCATCGCTTGCAAACTGGCTAGCTGACTACACTTCATATTTCGGATATGAAAAACATAGCGCCATTGAAATCGGAAACTATCTATTTCATAGTGAAAACACCAAGAAAATGAGTTCTTCCGACAGACAAAAACTGACATATATCCTAAAATCATTCAACGATGAAACTCCCATTTCCATCAACAAAACAACCAGACAAATAGTTTTTCCGCCTTTCACCTCTCCCGCAGCAGGCAGAAACGTTCCAGAAACATTGAAGCCCAAAATTCAAACTGCACCGGCAACATCTATCGCTGAAACAGAATCATCTACGTCACGACCAATTGAAGCTAACAAGAAAAATGACCACGGCCAACCATACACAGACAACAACTCGCCACAAACTACGAACTACCCGCCTCGCCGGCCCGCTTCGACGAGTCGAGAGCAAGGCGAGCAGGCAAGCGAACTGCAAACTAACAAAATGACTTTTTCCTCTCCCCAAAAACTTCCTTATGAATATGAAAAGGATCCTATAGCGAAACAAAAAAAATATTTTTCGACTCCGCAATCACCCGATAATTTGCCGGTCAAGCCCTACCAATCATCCACACCGAAAACAAACACTGTCGTTCTCGAAAAAAAGCCCGCACCTCCAAGACCAAGCGGAAAAAATGTGGTAAACTTAAGAGAGATATAAAATTCAAAAATTAATTCCATGATATTCAACATCCCACAATTTATTGATATCGAAGATAAGATCGTCGGCCCTTTGACCGCCAAACAATTAGGATGGCTGGCAGCAGGAGGAGTGTGTCTTCTTTTACTTTGGAGCGTTCTTGATTTGGCAGCCTTTGTTGTGTCAACTTTTTTTGTAGCTTTTATTTTTGGAGGACTGGCTTTCTATCGGCCCAATGGACAACCTCTTATATCCGCTCTAGGATCAATATTCATATTTTTCTCCAAGCCAAAAATATATATGTGGAGAAGAATGCCAGACACCAAAAACTTATTCAAACACACAAAAATAATCAATGAAAAGTCATCCGTTCACACTAACAAAGAAATCAGCCTTGAAGAAATTAAAAAAGTATCCCAATTGCTAGAAATAAAGAAAAAATAATGGAAATTTTACATTCAAACAAACTATCCGGCCAAAATAACGCTTCAGCCACCCAAATATTTTTAGACGTAGCTGAAGTGAAAGAAGATGTTATTATTCTAAAAAATGGCTCAATGAGAGCCATAATGGCTGTTTCTGCCATTAATTTTGATCTTAAATCAACCGAGGAACAAGATGCTATAATAATGCAATATCAAGCTTTTCTCAATTCCCTTGATTTTCCGGTTCAAATCGTCATAAGCTCCAGAAAGCTCAATATTTCCGATTATCTTGATTTCATTGAGAAAAAATCACGCCAACAGAAAAACGATCTTCTGAAATTTCAAATTTCGGAATACCAAAATTTTATCCAGCAATTAGTTTCTGTTTCCAATATTATGGATAAGAATTTCTACATTGTTGTTCCGTTTTCCCCGGTAGAAAATGAGGGTAAGGGTTTTTTAGGCAATATGATGGACCATTTTAATCCCCGAAAAAGTATCCAGGCAAAAAGAGAGCATTTTGAAACATATAAAAATCAGCTTTTCCAAAGACTGGATCATATCACCGCGTCTCTTTCCGGCATCGGACTCCGCCTCACTCCGCTCAAAACACAAGAAATAGTTGAGCTGCTATATAATTCCTATAACCCTAACTTATTTACCAATCCAGAAATCGGGGATGTAAATAATCTGGAAATACAATAATTAAAAAATTATAAAATTCATACCTTATGTTCGATTTTTTTAATAAAAAAAGCGCCATGAAGCCTGAAGAAAGAGATGAGATCCTTGCTTCAGAAAAATATTATCAAGAAGGAATAGCCAAGCTGCAAGATATCATAGCGCCTGCTTCTATTAAAATAACTCCCAAATCAATCCGCATGGGAGAGACTTTTGCTCGAACAATTTTCGTAATTTCCTATCCTCGATATCTTCACAGCAACTGGTTCTCTCCGATCATAAACATAGACATGCCTATGGATATTTCCATGTTCGTGCATCCCATCGACACTTATGATATCCTTAAAAATCTTCGCAGAAGCTCCACACAAGTGCAATCTCAGATCCATATTGAAGAAGAAAGTGGGATGATTCGCGACCCAGCTCTGGAAACCGCTATCAATGACATTGAAGAACTGAGAGACAAGCTGCAACAAGGAACGGAAAAGTTCTTTCGTTTCGGCTTATATATAACTGTTTACGGAGCAAGTGAAGAAGAATTGGAAAAATCAGCCAGAAGCATCGAGTCTATTCTGGAAGCACAATTGGTTTATACCAAGCCTGCCATATTCCGAACAGAGCAAGGATTCAATTCAACCATACCGCTTGCCAATGATGAAATTAATATCGGCACCAACATGAATTCCGCTCCTCTCTCCACCACTTTTCCTTTTGTCTCTTCCACGCTTTCCAATGATGAGGGCATTCTTTATGGCATCAATAGGCACAATAACAGTCTCATTCTTTTTGATCGCTTCAAAATGGAAAATGGCAATATGGTGGTTTTTGCCAAATCCGGAGCTGGAAAAAGCTATACCATAAAACTGGAAGTTCTGCGCTCTTTGATGATTGGAACGGATGTTATTATTATTGACCCAGAAAATGAATATAGGCATCTTTGCGACACCGTCCAGGGGTCTTTTCTGAAAATATCCCTTAATTCCCACAATCACCTCAATCCGTTTGATTTGCCAAAAATTTCGGATGACGAGGATCCGGCTGATATTTTGCGAAACAACATTGCCAACCTTTTAGGCCTTCTTCATCTTATGCTGGGAAATATTACGCCGGAAGAAGATTCTATTCTTGACAGAGCCATCCATGAAACCTATGCTATCCGGGATATTAATGCCCAAACTCCTTTTAATTCCATTCCCAAAGAAGCTTACCCGACAATCACCGATCTCTACCAAGTTTTGCGCAACATGGATGGGGGAGAGGATTTAGCTATTCGGCTGGAAAAATATACCGATGGTATCTTTGCCGGATTTCTCAACAATCCAACCAATATTATTGCTGATAATAAATTAGTGGTTTTCAATATTCGTGATATGGAAGATGAATTGCGCCCTATCGCCATGTATATCGTGCTTCATTTCATCTGGAATGAAATGCGAGCCAACGTACGAAAAAGAATTGTTCTTGTAGACGAAGCCTGGGTAATGATGAAATATGATGATGCCGCTTCTTTCCTTTTTGGAATTGCAAAAAGATGCAGGAAATATTATACTGGACTCACTACCATCACTCAAGACGTGAATGATTTTCTTTCTTCCCGCTATGGAAAACCGATCGTTACCAATTCATCTATCCAGCTCTTGCTCAAACAATCTCCAGCAGCCATTGATGTCATATCGGAAACATTTTATCTGACCGATCAGGAGAAATTCCTTCTTCTTGAAAGCAATGTGGGTGAAGGAATTTTCTTTGCCGGAACAAAACATGTAGCTATCAAAGTCGTAGCTTCTTATGGCGAAGATCAGGTTATTACAACTGATCCGGCTCAAATGCTTGAAATTGAGCAAGCCAAGAAGGATTTTGATAATGAAGGAGAATAAAAAATGATTAACATATAATCAGTATGCCAGGAGAAACTTATTCAAGCTACGCTTCTAACCTTAGGCTGGTTCAAAAAAGATCTTTTAAGGATTCTATCAGTAAAGGGGGAAAAAGGGCGTCCGCTGCCATTAAATCAGTTTCGCTTTTCGCATATATCGATCCTTTTATTGATTGGCTGTTTGGCATTGCGCTTATCCTAGCCATGCTTAAAGATCTGCTGGATATTATCAATACCGTCCTTATCGCCGTTTTTGGAATTGGAGAAATTCTAACCATTATCTTTACTTTTTTTATCTCGGTTTTCATCTTCCTGATTATGGTTATCACCGGCTCTACCGGAAAAGTAAAAATGGCCCGCAGCATTATCAAAAGAACCCTTCTTTTGATCGGCACGGCGATTACCGAAATGATTCCCGCTGTAGGAATGCTTCCCCTGGAAACTGTTTTAGTTGTCGTTGCATTCGTAATGACTCTCGCTGAAAGAAAAAAAGCCGAGCAAGGAAATAAAAAATAGCTGCAGAAAAATTCTAAAAAAATTTAGTATGGATATGCAAAAAATATTTAATTTTCTCCATAATTGGAAAAGGGAAATAATCACCTTCCTAGTGGCTTTTGCGTGCCTATTTTTGGCAATCTCATTTCCTGCTAAGGGCGCCTTGCAACTCATCTCTCGCATCGCTTTTTTCCTGGTCCTTCTTCCAGCTTTATTTATCAAACTAGTGCTGCAAAAAAACCTATGTGATTTTGGATTAAATTTTTCTGAAAGAAAAAAAGGTATTTTTGGGGCCTCTCTGATGCTCTTGTTTTCTTTTTTTATTGCTGTTATTCTTTTTTATTTTTTTAATTTAGAAGAAAAATATGTAGTGCCGATTTTTATCATTAATCACTTTTGGGCATTTGTTTTTTATGAATTGATCGTTATCGGAATTATTTTGTTTGTTCTAAGCTTTTTTTTTCACGGTTTCTTGCAAACAACCTTAGAAAAAAAATTTGGCTTTTGGGCTCCCTTTTTCCAATTTATTCTCTTCATCTCTTTTCTATTTTTCATCGAAAAACTGACCTGGCAATATACGCCTCTTATTATTTTTTCCCTAACCGGAGGAATAGCCTCCTATTACAGCCGTTCGTTTCTTTTCTCCTGTTTTTCCGGGATTGTTTTTATTTTGTTTTTAGACCTTTATATTATAGAATTAGTAAGGTAATTATTTTTTAAATTTTATGCATTTTTTTCAAAAGACATCCTGTTTTATCTTGATTTTGTCGTTAATTCTCGGCCTTAATATTCCTTTTATATCCAAAGCTGATTCTTCAGACACTTCCGAAGGAGACGTTCTCAGTTCTATTTTTGGACAAGCGGGAATTTTTTCCTCTGCCGGATTGATCAAAGCTGATCCAGGTGTTAAAAAAATTATCACTCAGATTTTGGAAGATTTCGGCATGGAAAAAGAAGAGCTTCTAAAGGCGACTTCCCAAGTAAATTACATGAGTTACAAAACAGATGCTCCGCAAGTAAATGTACAATTCGTTCCGACCAATCCGATTCCCGGAAAAGAATTGACCGCTATAGCTGAAACGTCCCTTTTTCGCAACAAGCCCAATGATATGTATTTTACATGGTTCCTAAAACGAGCTCGTTGCGAAGAAGAGCCCGGATCATGCGATTATAACAAAGACGGGGAAACGGATATAGAAGACTATAAAATTGAAGCTATGCGAATCATCGCTTCGGGGAATTTTGAATGGCAAAAAATTCTTGGCAAAGATGATCCGAACTGTACAAGCGAATATCCGCCTGATCACTGTTCCTTGCCCAATCAATATGAAGGTGAATCTGGCAACAATAACGATTCCGACGAATATTTGGCTGTTTTCGGAGGAGATGACCAGGTAGGAAAAAACAGTTATTGTTTTGCCCGTAACGTAGAGACGGGAGAGGACATTGAAATGGAAAGCTGTGAACATCTTTTTCCCGATGTCAGCTCTTTTCCGGGACTCAAAGATGAGAAAGTGGGCGATGGACATTTCGGAGCCAAAGAAGAATCTTTTTGGAGAACCGATCCCAATTCCAATGATACTTCCAGCAGCGGAGTGATGGATGAAGCCAGCGTAGCCGGCCTTGGAAAAATGGAATTCAAATGGATCTATTCTCCCGGCGACAAAATAGGAGTGGCAGTGGAAGGAATTTCCACCGGCTCGACCTCAACCAAAGACTCTTCCTTCAAGACTATGTGGGCTATTTCCAACAACCCGGATATTATAAAAACCATGGGAAATGGAAAAGAAAATGGAGACTGGTATTTCCATTTTAATAAAAAAGGTGATGCGTATTGCGGAGGAAAAGATGGAGATTGCAACGTTCAAATATCCTGTTCTTCGGAAAACACCACCAAAGCATTTGCTAATCCCGGAATACCTGGAAAATATGAAGAGTCCAACCCTGCTTTCAAATGGAAAGCTGAAGAATCTTCCAATCTAGTCATTCTTATAGACAAAAGTTATCCCGAAGGTTGCGAGGTCTGCGTTAATTTTGATGATAATGGCGAAGAAGGACAAGAATGCAAAACTTCAGAAACTAAATTGGAAGAAGGGGAGGAGGAACCGGAAAAACCAACCATAGAATCTATCAATGAATCTCTTGACGATGCTTTTGTTGAACCAACCGCTGGAAGGGATTATAAAAAAATAAACAACAACCTGTCTGTCAGCAATTCAAAACCCCAATATGATTCGTCCACCGGAGGAGCAAATTCAGATACTGTTGCCATTCGATCTAACACCACCAACAATGAAGATAGCGGCTTTACCTATTATAAATGGGAGTTGGCTATCGCTGAATCTCCCGATTCTTCCAATTGGCGCTCTTTGACCCAGACCGATCTGGGAGGAAATTTTCCTCTCGAAGGAATCGGACTGAGAGAACTGAACATTCCCCTGGATTCCATTAAGAAAGAGGTTTTGGCCGCTAAAGGAATTTCAGAAAATGCCAGTGCTTTTTATGTCAGAGCCACGCTGAAAACCAAAGAAAATTCTTCAACTGATGTTACCAAGGAAGGATTAGAAACTACGATCATAACCGTTCAAAATTCCAAAGGAGAAATTAAGGTCCATTCCGCTAAGGCTGATGCCGCTACCGGAAAATTAACCCATGAAGAAAAAGAAAGATGCACCGCTGAGTCAGAAAAATTCATATGCCCCGTTACTCCGGATGAAATTATTTCCGCCAGAATTCCAACTGAACAATATAATCCTTCCAAATTTAATTTTTCTTGGACACTGGACGGAGAAAGGCTCTCTCCTGAAAATTCTGACAATAATCTTATTTATTTTCCTATTACCGAGGAAATAGGAAAAGCTTATGTGCTCAAATTAGATATTGCCGGCAAGGATTCTGCCGAAAAAATCACCCTTACCCGTTCTTTTTCAATCTCCGAGCCAACTGCCAATATAAAATCTACCGATCCCAATAATCTTTCGCCTGTTCTTATGGGACAATTTGTGGATAAGGACAAAGGTCTTCAATGGGATGATTACAGCAAAGATTTCTTTCAAGCAGTAGCAGGCTCTACGGTAAAATTACAAGCGCCTAACAATACCGCTTCTCTTGGAACAACCACTTGGACTGTAGATGGAGAGGAAATAATAAATACTAACAACTCCAGCATTGAAGCGTTCGTAAGCGATGGAGGGAATACGCTTAATCTTCCCGTAACCAAACAACTGGGAGCTTCCTATACCATAACTAGCACCACTTCGCACAAACAAGACGAAGCCACAAAAAAAGCCTTATATGACAAATGGAACATCTCAAGATCAAACCTTTCGGAAAATGACATCGTTAAAACAATCAAAGTAATAGTATCGGATAATATAAATGGAGAGAAAAAAATCACTTATCAGAAAAAAGATGAAAATAAAATTTTAGCCAGCCTTTTCTCAGGCCTGCCTGGATATATAAGCTTCCTTTTTAAAATAATTGTAACCTTTGCTCTGATCATATTCTCAAGCAGCCTCATCCTCAGCATCTCTCCGGAAAGAAAAGAATATTAGAAAAACTTATGCTTAAAAAATTTCTTCTTCCTTTTTTTGCTCTTCTCTTCATCGCAATGCCTGCTTTGGATGTTTTAGCTTCTTTTGATTATACTCCCATGGAAAAAATTCCGGGAGTTACGACTGATGGAAATTTTTGCAACTATATTTCTGCTGTTTACAAATTCGGGATTTGGGTGATCGGTATTTGCGCTATGTTTATGATCATAATCGGAGGCTATATGTATATCATGTCAGCCGGAAACAATGCCAGCATGGGAAAAGCCAAAGGAGTGATTTTTGATGCTATCGTAGGATTGTTGCTCGCTTTTTTTTCCTATCTCATTCTGTATGAAATCAATCCGGATCTCACCCAAATAAATGGCATTTGCGGAACCAAGGGCGGAGGAGCGGCAACGGGAGGAGAGGAGACGACAAAGACTGAAACAGAAAAGCCTTATGGAGAAGGCAAGGAATGCAGTGCTTTTACTTATTCATCCTGGGAACCGGATCAGTGTACAGGCAGTGAAACTCAAACAAGGACCGCTACCGGACTGCCTATCGGGTGCACCGGCAAAGCACCAGAAGCTACCAGCAGGACTTGCAATAATGGAAACACCTGCACTGAATTTGAATATTCACCCTGGACATTGTGCACGCCCGGAAGCACCACACACTCAAGACTCATAACCTCTAGGTCTCCCGATGGATGTGAGGGGGGCAATCCTATAACCAATGAGCCCTGTCCTGAAAGCTCCCCAGCCTCGGAAACAACTTCAAGAACTGATTTAACAAATAGAAGTAACGGGCAAATCAGCGTATGGGAATCAAGTCCTGGCGCAACTAAAATAAGCGGACTCAAAGATACTTCAATTAACAGCATCATTGCTTTCCAAAAAGAAGTTGGCGCACCAATTGTCATTACCGGAGGAGCAGAAAGCAGCCCACACGCAAGTGGAAATTATTCGCATGCGAATGGATATAAAATTGATATCGATGATACTCCGGTAGTCAATAACTATATCCAGACAAACTATAAAAAAACTGGCACACGTAGCGATGGCGCAACTTTATATAAAGATCCGTCTGGAAACACTTATGCAAGAGAAGGTAATCATTGGGATGTATGTTATAATTGTAAATAAAATGTAAATGTTTTAACCGCACTGTTTTTATGCTTAAAAAATTTCTTCTTCCTTTTTTTGCTCTTCTCTTCATCGCAATGCCTGCTTTGGATGTTTTAGCTTCTTTTGATTATACTCCCATGGAAAAAATTCCGGGAGTTACGACTGATGGAAATTTTTGCAACTATATTTCTGCTGTTTACAAATTCGGGATTTGGGTGATCGGTATTTGCGCTATGTTTATGATCATAATCGGAGGCTATATGTATATCATGTCAGCCGGAAACAATGCCAGCATGGGAAAAGCCAAAGGAGTGATTTTTGATGCTATCGTAGGATTGTTGCTCGCTTTTTTTTCCTATCTCATTCTGTATGAAATCAATCCGGATCTCACCCAAATAAATGGCATTTGCGGAACCAAGGGCGGAGGAGCGGCAACGGGAGGAGGAGCACCAACAACACCAACTAAGCCTGGTGAGACCCCTCCGACAACCGGCACTCCTGTCAAACTAGGATCTCTTTCTCCAGCATGCGATAAATATGATTCACAATTTAATTCAGCTGCTCCGGATAAAGAAACCCAATGCCTTCTTAAGGGAATTGCCATGCAGGAAAGCGGATGCAATTCTAATGTAGGAGGCAGCAATAAAGGAGCTTATGGACTCATGCAAATCAAGCCTGATACCGCCGGTATGAGCGCATCGGAGTTAAGCGATCCGGAAAAAAGCATCAAAAAGGCCGCTGAGCTTCTCAAATCAAACCAATCCCAGCTTAATTCATATACAAAATTCCCAACCAGCAAACAAACAACTCCTGGCACAGAAAAAGTAACTTTCCCGGATGGAGGCAGTTATTATACAGGAAATGACGATTTAATCGCATCCTATAATGGCGGAGGAGGAGCAAAGGCTGGTGAAGGAAAACTTGGCCCGTTTGCCGAATCTCAAGCCTGCAAGGGGCGAGCAGGATATCCTGAAAGCATGCCGGCGTGGCAATGCCCTTATTTTGCTGACGGAAGCGTGGAAGGAGAAGGTGTCCATAAAAACAACCCCAACAAGCAAGGATATAAAGAAACCCGGGACTATGTCCAGAAAGTTCAAAACTACCAAAAACAATGTTTGGCTAAATAAGCTTAAAATACAAAAAAATGCTTCTCTCAAAAAAAATATTCATTACATCATCCTCTATCCTCTTGATTACTCTTTTGTTTTGGGGAATCTATATTTTTTCCTTCAAAAAACCCTCTCCGGAAAAAGAAGCTGTTGTCAGTAAAAAATCCGATGATGCCCAAGTCGAAAAAACAAGCATTGTCGGCAACGAAGAACGCATCCAAAAAATCACCGACGAATCCGTTATTTCACCCATACTCTCAGACAACGATGAATCTATGAAATATTATTCCAAATCCAGCGGAAAGGTTTATCAATTGGATCTCTTGACTTTAGAAAAAAAGGTTGTTTCTGATGCCAATCTGATCGGTCTTCTTGATGTTTATTGGTCTCCTAACCAGGGAATGGTCATTTCAAAATTTTCGAGCGGCGCCGGATATCCGAAATTTTCTTTCTTCGACTATCTGACCAAAAAAGCCTCTCGGCTCAATGAAAGCATCGGCGCTGTCTCATGGCAAAGCAATAAAAAAATTATTTATACCTACTTCGACAATAAAAATAAAGAGAAATCCATCAATATTTCTGATCCCAATGGAGAAAATTGGAATAAAATTACTACCTTTTCCTCAGACAGCATTAGCATAGCTCCTGTTCCAAAATCAGGTTTTATTTCTTTTTGGAATAAGCCTGACTCCTTTTCCGAAACACTATTCCAGTCCACCCCTATTATGGGAGGAGAAACCAAAGTACTGTCATCCGGAGTTTTTGGCGCTGATTATTTGTGGAACAGCGACGGAACCATGTTTTTGCGAAGCAATGTAGACCAAAAGGGTGGGCATAAAATGGAACTAGGCTTTGCCAACAGCCTAGGCGGAGAATATAAAAACATCGGACTGCCCACTTTCGTTTCCAAATGTGTTTGGTCAAAAAACAATAGCTTCGTATTCTGTGCCTTGCCTGGATCTATTTCAGAAAAAAATATCTTACCTAATGACTATCTTGATAGTTCCTTTACCACCAACGACACTTTTTGGAAAGTTAATTTGAAAACCGGAGAAAAAACCCGCGTAGTTCCGCTGGAAGAACTTAAAACAACTTACGATGCCACCGGCCTATTTCTTAGCTACAATGAGAGCTATCTGTTTTTTGTGAATAAAATTGATGATAAGCTATATAGGATCAGGCTTTAGTTTTGCATTTCCTGTTAAAATATTCTCCACATCTATCTCCTTGGGATAGATGTTTTTCATAATAAAAAATTATAAGCCAAAAAATAACAGCTAAATCATTTTTAAAATAGGTCGTATCAAACAATCCGTGAACCATGATATAAATTATTATTCCCAAACAGATGTAATCTTCTTTTTGCTTCTCATTTTTTTGTATGAATTTCCTAAACCACAAAAAAAGAATCCATAAAAAACCGACAATCCCCAAAACGCCTGCTTGCAGCCAAAAAGCTAAGAATAGATTGTGCGGCTGAGGAACCGCCCATTCAAGATAGGGCGGAAAATATTTTTGGTATTCCAAGTATTTATTCTGAAAATTACCCGGCCCTATGCCTATTGCCGGATTATCCAAGCCTATTTTCATGGCTGATGACCAAATCATCATTCGAGATGCCGCAGAAGACCTTTCCTCCATATTAGTAAAGCGATTAAGCTTGTCTGTTCCTTTTTGCAAGGAAAAGAATAGAATAAAAATGAGCATTAGGATTAATATAAAATTCCTTTTTAATAAATCTTTTTTTAGAAACAATAAAAGAATCATGGCTATGAAAACAGCTATCCAAGAGGCGTATGATTGAGTCAAATACAATGAAACCAGCATCACAGAGAGAGTCATCGAATAAATCTTTTTATTCTCTTTCAATAAAAAAACACCAATCATGATAGATGGAGCGAGAAACATCGCTAAAAAATTTGGAGAATTATAAAAAGCCTGCAACCTCCCATCAAAAGTTGTTTCTCCTGCTATAAAATATAGCAAAGACAAGCAAGCTACCAAGAAAGCTGAACCGTGCATGGCCTTTAAAATATCTTTTCTGTCTTCTGATAGCTGCAATGAAATCCAGGAAAAAACAATAGGTATTATAAACCAGCTTTTTATTATGCCAAAGCCGCTTTGATGCGCGTCATTATAGAGCGCGGAAATCAACAATCCTGCCAATACCATAATTATAGGCATAAGATACGTTTTAGAGCCTTCAAGCTTAATTTTGGAGCCCACAACACGGATAAAAAACAGACTTATACTAACAATAGCCAATATTTCAAAAACATTGGTCGGCACACCTAAAATAGAAAATCTAAATATATATAATGGCATTGCCATTATGGTAAAGTAAGCCAGGTTTTTCAAATTAAATATTTCTTTCATTGCTTATTTTTGTCTGGGAAAAACTTATTATCAATAAAAAAAGCGTCAATACTGCCGGAGAATAAACAGCCGTTTCTACTAAGGAGTGGATTGAAAAAACAATCATACTGAGCAGAGCAAAGAAAAATATGGGTTCTTGTTTAAATTTTTTCCAAAAACTAACCATGGTCATAGCAAGCAATGATATCCAAATTATTGCATTCAAAAGGCCTGTCTCAGCGGCAATATCCAAATATGTGTTATGCGCATAGATAGGATCTCGATATGTGGAAACAGCGCTTACTTCTAGCGGATAGTTGCCGATACCCACGCCCAAAACGGGATTGTCCGCTATTACCTCGATCGCTTTTTCCCACATCAATATCCTTCCCATATTGGAACCCTCCTTGGTATTAAAACTAGACAAAAATCTTTGAGAGATCGGTGAAGGAACCAGCATAACCAGAAAAGCCGCTATTAAAAAGAGTCCTGTAGTTATTTTGTATTTTTTTTGTATCTTGTTCCAAAAAAAGATGCTTATGAAGATAAATCCTCCAAACAAGCCTAGATATCCGCCACGAGAAAAAGTAAAAATATCCGCCAAAAAAATAATTATTGCCGCTGCCAGAAAAAAAGCTTTTCTTTTTTTTTCATACAAAAACATCCCGCAAGCCAACGGCAAAACCAAGCCCAAATAAAAAGAAAACATATGAGGGTCTGGGAAAATAGAAGTGGCGCGCAAATATGTTTTGCCTGAAACATTAACCAGCCAGCTGGGATTTTTTAAGACCGCTTCTCCAAAACTGCTGCCCAAAAAGGGAAGCACCACAAAATTAGCCCAAAAAGAGTACACCGCCTTAAACCCAAAGACAAACTGAGAAAAGAACTGGAAAATACCAACAACCGATGCCGCTGCAGCGCCAAAAACAATAACAGTAATGAATTTTAATAACCTCTTTTTGTTTATAATTATCTGGCTGGCCACAAAATAAACAGGGAAAACAGAAAAGAGAAAAAGGAGCTTCCTTATGGACCAGTCAACATTTCTGGCAGCTATAAGAGATAGAAAGTTTAAAAATAAAAAAGAAACAACAAAAAAAGTCTGCATATTGTCATTAATTTCTATTTTTCTATTTTTTAGACCTAGCGCCAACCACCAAAAAAACAAAACAAGGATCAAAATTCTAATTGAAGCCAAGTCAATGCCTGGCCAAGGATTAATGGCCAATTGAAATGGCAAATATAGAACCATAACAAGAAGAAACTGATACATATCTATTTGTTCAAATTTAGCTGTCTTCTTTTCTTTATATAATATAAAGAGGATTTAAAAAATTGAATTTTTTGCCTAAAAAAACTTTTTCTACTTTTCCCTCCGCTATGCAAAACAGAAATCTTAGGACAATACAATATTTTATAACCCAAATCCCTCGCTCTTGCACACAAATCTAAATCCTCCCCATACATGAAAAACTTTTCATCAAAACCGTATATTTTTTTAAAAACTTCATTTTTTATCGCTAAGGCAGCTCCGCTAACCCAATCCACTATAAGTTCCTCCTTGCTTTCCCAAATTTCTTTACTTTCAATTATCCAGAAATGATTCTTAATTCTTTGTCCAACAGTCAAGTCTTTTCCTGTGCACCAAATTTGAGTTTCTCCGTTATCCGTCAAAAGTCGAGGGCCGATTATTCCGATTTTTTCTTCGCTTTTTGAAAATTTCTCCAATATATATTCTACGAAATTATTCAAGAATTGGGTATCTGGATTCAAAAAAAAGAATATTGATCCGGTAGATTTCTCGGCTCCATAATTGCATGCCCTGCCAAAACCGATATTTTTTTTTAAATTATATATTTTGGCGTGGATATATTTTTGTTCTATTGTTTTTAATTCAGTCTCTTGATCATTATTCACTATAATGACTTCAAAATATTTTGAATCGCTCTTGCTATAAATAGAAGCTAAACATTTATCTAGATAATGTTCGCTCCTGTAGTTTACGATTATTATTGATAGTTTAATTTCTTTAGATTTTGGCATTTTTAAAATCCTTATATGCTTTCTGTACTGTCAAGGCAATTTCATTTTTATTAAACATCACATCCCATAAGTTTTTCGCTTTTCTCATTAAAAGATAGGTTTTCACCCAATATTTTTTATTCCAGGGAGTGTTTTTTTTAAAAAATATCAGTCCTGATATTACCAGCCAATAAATTTTGTTCTCCTTATTTTTTTCACTTGCTTCAAAATGATATATTCGACTAGAAGACACAACCACATTTCTAAAACCCCCTTTCTTTGCCCTTAAGCTAAAATCTGCATCTTCCCAATATAAAAAATAATCTTCGTCCAACAAGCCTATTTTTTTAAAAACACCCGACTTAACCAACATGCTGCAACCAGTTATAAAATCCGAATCATAATAATCCTTGTTTTCTATGTCTTTTTTGTGCAAATTGCTCATTTTTCTCCATAATATTTCACCTCCTGAAAACCAAACTTTTTTCGTTTTTCCCTCAAAAATAATAGGGCTGATAAGGCCTATTTTATTATCACTTTCAGCCACCTCTATCAACTTTGCTAAAAAATCATTTTCTACTTCCGTATCATTGTTCAAAAGCAACACGTAATCAGCCATTCTCTCCAAAGAAAACCTGATTCCCGCATTATTTCCGGCAGCATAACCGAAGTTTTCCTCGTTTTTTATAAAATGCGCCTTGGGAAAACAGCTCTTGGCCAGCTCCAAAGATCCGTCTTTAGAATTATTATCAACAAACACCACTTCAAAATTAGAATAGTCCAGCTTAAAAACACTGGCTAAACATTTTTTTATAACGTCTTTGCCGTTATAATTTAAAACGACAATAAAAACCTTGGGCTGGGTAGACATAATTTAAATAGATTATTATTTTTTAGCAATCAAACTCATTATTTCCTCTGTTTTAATAGCCTTAAATATCCATAAGAAAACAAAATAAACCAAGGCGCTTCCTAAGGCTAATATGAAAAAATTTAAGGACTTAAAAACATATAAAAATCCCGCCATTAGAGAGCCCGCTATTGCTATTCTTAAAAAGCCCTCTGTCTTAGGCAAAAACCTTATTTCTCTGATAGATATGTAGCCCGTTAATAATACCACCAAAAGCTCTGTAGCAACAGAGATGTAGGAAGATCCTATGTAAGAATATTCAGGAATGAAAATTAAATTAGAAACAATGTTGAATGTCGCCGCAATTGCCAACGCCCACATCAATTTTTTCTGCAAGTTCCCTACTACAAGAATGATATTAAACAACTGCCCAAAGAAAATTAGAGCCAAGGCAAAAACCAATATCCGCAAAACTCCAACAGATTCCGAAAATCCCTCGCCTCCAATAAGCCTAATAATATCTTCTGCCAAAAATAAAACACCTACGATCAAAGGAACTATCAAAAGAAAGAAGACTTTAAATGTTTTATTGGAAACATCTAAAAACTTTTCTTTATTGGAAAAAATATTCTTTGACATGATAGGCATGACCAACCCCACTATCATAGCCGGGAAAAAAGTAATATTCTCCAAAACCTTATAAGCAACATTGTAAATGCCCACATCCGAGCTGCTTTTCATAACGGAGAGAAGAATAGTGTCTATTTTAAAGTAAACAAAAACCACTATAGCTGCTATTCCCATAGGAAGAGATTTCTTTAAAAAAGACTTCCAATAGAAAAAGTCAAATTGAAGCCTTATTCTAACGTATTTTTTTGCTAAAAAATAAATTATTATAAAATTGATTATCATATTTATTAGCAATGCCCCGATTATCCAGTCAAAACCTAGTCTTAGTTTTATTGCTAGTATCACAAAGGCTACTTGAAATATTTTTCCCGCCAGCTCACTCATAGCCACCCTGTCCATAGCCAAATTCTTTTGAAAAATTCCATTAAGGATCTGATAGCTCGAAGAAAAAATAAAAGAAGCTGCTATTATAAGAATGCCCCGCTTAACCTCATCAGGATAATCGAAAAAATAAATTACTACTGGCGATATTATAAACACCAACAAGCTCGAAAATAGCCTAATTGAAAAAATATTTCCCAATATCTTTTCTTCATCCGCTCCATCTCTGGATATCTCTCTGGTAGCAATTGAATAAAGACCCAAATCAGCAATAGCAGCGAAAAAAGATAAAAACGCCAACACAGTGGCGTAATTTCCAAACCCTTCTCTGCCTAGATATCTGGTGATAAATCCAATAGAAACCAAAGCTAGAACAGTAGATAGAACCTTGGTTAAACTACTAACAAAAACATTGTAGGCTATTTTTCGAGCAACAACCATAACTTTAAAATTATCAACTCTCAATTATTAATTTCTATTTTTGAAAATAATAAATGAGCTTTGATTATAAACTGCAACTAATTTCTAAAATCAGTTTTGTTTCCTTATATAATATTCACTGGCTTAACTATAATTTTTCTTTCATTGCCCTCTCCTGTGCTTTCAGTTATAACGGCTGTATTTTTAGCAAGCTCCATATGGACCAATCTTCGCTCATAAGGAGACATCGGTCGAAGAACTATCGGCCGCCTTTCCTGTATCACTTGCTGCGCAGTGCTCCTGGCTAAATTTATTATGGAAGAATTTTTTTCCTTGCGATATGAATTAACATCTAAAATAAAATTTGTCCTTTCTTCCGTTTTTTGCCTTACTAAAACTCGAGCGATATGCTGAAGTGACTGCAAATTAACTCCATATTGGCCAATTAAAAAATTAGACTCTTCGGTTTTAATATTGCAAATCAAGTTTTCTCTTTCCTGTTCCACGTCTTTTTCCCTAATGATTTCAATTTCACAAGAAAATCCCATTTTTTGTAATAATTCAAGTACTATTTCCTTTATTAGATCTTCCAGTTTAATTTCTTTTTTTTCCATATATTTAAAACTTAGCTATTAACTTTTAAACTATCCGTTTTTTTAGCTCTTACTTCCATATATACTTGCTGTATCACCATAAACAAAGTAGAAACTAGCCAATATAAAGCAAGTCCTGCCGGAAACTTTATTCCAATAAAAAGAGTTAGGAGGGGCCCAAGAAAAAGCATTTGCTTGGTCATTATTTCTGAAAAATCCGGTTCTTCATTTTTATTGGTTTTAATTGGGCTTTTATTCATCAACATTTTTGTCTGAATAAATTGAGCTGCTGCCGCTAAAACAACCAATATTATGTGCGGCATGCTCTGTATGGTTATATTAGAGAAATCAATAGCCGCCGCCAAGTCAACCAAACTTAAAAACATTTTATTGATTTGTCCTGGGTTAGCAACAAAAGAATATAAATCAGACTGATTAACCACCAATCCGGCTGTGGAAATATTGAATAAAACCCTGTAAATAGCTATTAAAAAAATTAATTGCACAATCATAGGCAAACACCCGGAAAATGGATTGGTCTTGCTTTCCTTATATAATTCCATCATTGCACGGCTTTGTTTTTCTTTATCTTTTTTATATTTTATCTGAATTTCCTTTATTTTTGGTTGCAATTCTTGCATTTTCTTTTGTGATTCTATTTGTTTTTTGCTTAATGGGATAAGAAAAAACTTCACCACAATAGTGCTGAATATTATTGCCACTCCAAAATCAGGTATAATATTATAAACAAAAATCAGCAGATTATAAATTGGTTGATAAACAAACACGTGGAACAAAAAAGACATTTTTTTATTTATTTAAGATTTTTTATTTAATAATAGCTTTCCTTTTTCAAGGACAGCCAACATATTTTTTTTGAAATTAATATTTTTGCTTTTTTCTTCCTCTCTTTTTCTGGCCATAATAACGACATCCCATCCTTTTTCTATGTTTTTCAGCTCAGTATGAACAATATCACGTAAAATTCTTTTTACCTGATTTCTTTCTGTGGATTTTTTAGAAAATTTAAGACCAACTACAATACCTATCCTTGTCTCCTTTAAGTCATTCTTTAAGCTCTTTATAGCTATATTGCCTAAAGAAACAAAATATCCTAGTTTTTGAACTTTTTCGTGGTCCTTTTTTTTAGTTAGGCGATTTTTAAAAGGAAGCATTATTATGAACTCGAATGAATTAATTCACCTTAAACGGTGGTCAGATTTTTTCTTCCCTTATTTCTCCTTCTTTTCAGCACAGCTTGGCCAGAAGCAGTTTCATTTTTTTTGCGAAACCCATGTCTTCTTTTTCTTCTAGTACTGGATGGTTGATATGTTTGACTCATACTTATATATTATATTCTTTATTATTTTGAATAATTAGAAGTTTATCAATTAATTCTACTAAAGTCAATTATATGCTTTATCTTTTTATTTAAATTATTCCCATTTGCTTTTTTACCATCCTATTCTATAATGAACATATATTTATGATTATTTCTTATTAACAACAGCTTATCCACACCTTTATCCACATTTTGCTTAGACATCTGTTTTTTTGCATGATATAATTATTTTTATAACGAATCTTTCTTATTAATATCACACCATGACTAATGAAGAGCTTTGGAGGGCTGCTTTGGGGGAAATAGAACTTTCAATTTCGAAAGCTAATTTTATTACGTGGTTTAAAAACACTTCTATCCTTTCCAGTGAAAATGGAAGGGTTGTTATTGGCGTTCCAAATGGATTTGCTAAAGAATGGCTGGAGAATAAATATAATCTATATATTCTTAAAGCTCTCCGCAATACCCAAAACAACATACGAGAGGTTGTTTGTTCTATAAAAACAAGCGATGATACTTCTTTTTCAGAGAACAGGGTGGATGCTATTCAACCTCCAAAGAAAATTATCTTAAATAAGCCTCTCATTAAAAAAACCCTTACCATAAGCCAAGAAAATAATCTTAATCCTAAATATACTTTTGAAAATTTTATAGTCGGATCAAGCAATGAGCTTGCTAAGGCTGCTTGTTACGCTGTTTCTCAAAATCTAGGCAGAATTTACAATCCTTTGTTTATTTACGGAGGCGTGGGACTTGGAAAAACACATCTTCTTCAATCTATTGGCAATGAAATATTACAAAAAAATCCCTCTAGAAAAGTAAAATATATAACTTCAGAGCGCTTTACAAGTGAACTTATAGATTCTATTAGAACACAAAAGGTAAATGATTTCAAGGAGCATTATCAAAAAATAGATCTTTTGATTATAGATGACGTTCAGTTTTTATCTGGAAAAGAAAAAACGCAGGAGGAATTTTTCCATATTTTTAATTATTTATACCAACTTAACAAACAAATTGTTTTAAGCAGCGATAGAGCTCCAAAAGCTATTCCAACCCTAGAAGAAAGATTGCGTTCACGTTTTGAAGGAGGCATGATTGCTGATGTTTCAAAAGCTGATTTTGAAACAAGAATGGCTATATTAAGCAAGAAATCTCGTGATGAAAATTTTAATATTCCCAGTGAAACATTAAGCTTTATAGCTGAAAACATAACTAATAATATTCGTGAACTTGAAGGAGCTTTTAATAGAGTTATGGTCTCCTCTCAATTAAGCGGAAAAGAGCCTTCTTTAGAATATGTTTCAACCCTTCTATCAGAACTTATTACCAGTGGAAAGAAAAAAGGCATCAACCATAAACATATTATCAATATTGTCTCGTCTTTTTATGATATAAACCCAAATGATCTGATTATTAAAAATAGAAAAAAAGAGGTTGTTAAGCCACGACAAATCGCGATGTATCTTATGAGAAGCGAATTAGAATATTCTTTTCCGGGAATAGGAGAAAAATTAGGAGGAAGAGACCACACAACAACTATTCATGCTTGTAATAAAATAACCAGAGAATTAAAAAATAATGATAAATTAATAGAAGAAATAACCCTTATAAAGGAAAGGTTATATAAGATTACTTGATAACTTGTGGATAAGTTGTTTTTTTCCTCTCTATTCCCTATAAATAAACCTCTAGTATTTGACTGATTAGGTGTTTAGAATTAAGTGATTTATAGAAATTTAAAAAATAACTCCTTTTTATAATAAACCAAATCATTTAGTTATCCACACCAATATCCACAGATAAAATACTTTATTATAGCCATAAAATAGACTTATTAACAATTTTGTTTTCTATATATAATAACTATTTATTTATATATATTTAAATAATATATTATATATCTAATATTATGAAACTTACATGCACTCAAGAAAAATTCAAAAAAGCTATTCTAAATTCAGAAAGGGTAGTTTCTAAACAAAACACATTGCCTATTTTGAATAATATATTATTTGAGACAGAAAATGGTGTTTTGAAAATATCCGCTACAAATTTGGAAATAGGTATTTCTAAACAAATAGGAGCTAAAATTGAAAAGGAAGGAAAAATTACAATTCCTGCAAAACTTATAAGTAATTTTATAAATAATCTTCCTTCTGGAGAAAATATTAATATAGAGGTGGATAATCAGAATTTAAAAATAAAAAGTGGTACATCTAAAGCAATAATAAAAGGATTGATGGCAGATGATTTTCCTCTTTTGCCAAGGAAAAATAGTGATTATATATTAACTCTTTCTAGTATTAAATTAAAAAATATAATAAACAAGGTTATTAGCTGCGTGGCTTTTAATGAAACTAGACAAGAATTAACAGGGATAAATCTTATTTTTAAAGAAAATGAATTATATTTTGCCTCTACTGACAGTTTTCGATTGGTAGAAAATAAATTTTTATTGGAAGAGGGTAATATAAAAGATGGTTATCTTGATTTTATCTCTAAAAAAGACAGCATAATTATACCTGCCAATACACTATCAGAAATAGCTCGTATCATAAACAGTGAAATAGATGAAGAAATAAATATAGCCATAGAGGATGGACAGATATTTTTTGAGATTAATGGGGTTAATATTGTATCAAGGCTTATTAATGGGAAATATCCTGAATATAAACATATAATGCCTAAGGAATTTCAAACAAGGGTTGTGGGTGAAAAAAGTACTATTCAAGGAGCAATAAAAATGTCGAGCGTTTTTTCCAAAACTAAAAATAGCGAGATCGTTTTTAAAATCGATTCTGAGGCAGAAAAGTTTTTTATTGAAGCGAGAAGCGTAGAGTGTGGAGAAAATTCAACAGAGCTTATGGTAGACATCGTAGGGCCATCTCAAGAAGTAGTTTTTAACTCAAAATACCTTTTAGATGGAATAAATATTATTGGAACCGGCAAGGTGGCAATTTTATTAAACAATGAATCTTCCCCGGTGGCTATTAAGGAGATAAATGAAAAAACAGGAGAAGTTTTAGATGAATATATATATATTGTAATGCCAATAAAAGGATAGGATGAAATTAATTAAGAGCTATTTATCCCAAAAGAATGTTTTTCAAGTAAAAAATCTTGACGACAAGACTATTTTTTTTATTTTTAAAAAAATAATCAAAGAAGAGTTTGGGAATATTGGCCTGGCTAATTTGCGCCCGGAATATTACAAAGACAAGACTATTTTTATAAAATCCAACAGCTCCGTCTGGTCTTCTGAATTATGGCTTAATAGAGATAAAATAGTAAGGAAAATTAACAGTGAAATAGGCGGCAAGGCGATAGATAAAATAAAAATATAAAAAAAGCAGCCTCCATTTTATTGAGAGGCGCTTTTTATTTAGAACCCTCGAAGATTAACTTCTGGGCCTAAGGCAAGGAATACCTAGCCTTGTTTTTTTGATTCTGCTTGCGCAGGCTGCTTTATTTGTTTTTATTTTTATTTTTGTTTTTAGCCCCCACGCCACTTCCAATTAAAATTTATTAACAGGAATTGGTGTGGGGTTTTAAAACATAAAAAACGGAGGATAAAAATCACCCGTTTCTTATTAACTATTTTCAGTATACTCCTTTTTTTATGTTTTGTCAAACTAAGGAATGGCAATATGCACCTTTATATTGGTAGATTTTGATGAGTTATTTCCGTCTTTCACTGTGGCTTTTATTTCTAAGTCAGAATTGTTCTTTTCGGAAGGCACTTTGTATTCATAATCAATTTTAGAGCCGCTATTAGAAGCCACCTCGTCGCCATTTATATATAAAGTTATCTTATCTATGTCAAAAGGCGAGGATCCATAAGCACTAATATTGAAATTGAAAGATGTTATGGTAGATTCATTAGAAGGATTTTTTATTTCAACAGAAGGCTCTATATTTGAAAAATCATCAGACTCGCATTTTTCAGTAGGGGCGGAATCTTTTTTAAAATCTTTATTTTTTTCAGCATACTTTTGAACGGCCTTTTCCCAGTTTTTATATTGGGGGTCATCTTCAGGTTTTTTAGGCGTGTCTCCTCGGGGATCTTTTTTATCCACATACCATAAAATATTATGACCGGAAAAAAACTCTTTTTTCTCTGAATATCCGTCAGGACAAGCGTCACTGGCTAAACAATACTTATCCTTTTTTATTTTACACACTTCTATTTTCCCTGTCGGATCTAATTTGCCTTTTAAAATATCCTTTTCTACATCCTTTTCCTCTTCATATTTAGGAAAATCTTCAATGGTATAGTTTTTTAGAACATTATCCATAAATTTTCTCCAAATAGGAGCAGCGACAAGAACCCCATCAGCTCCTGGAGCCATAATAGTATTATCGTTATTTCCTGCCCAGACGCCAGCTGCAATAGACGGAGTGTATCCAAGTGTCCAACCATCACGCCATTCGTTTGTGGTGCCCGTTTTAGCGGCCACAGGGCGGTCAGAAAAGCTTAATGGATTATTTTTTCCAAAAACCGATTCGCGAAGAGAATTGGTAGATAGTATATAATCAAGCATAGCTACATATTTTTCTTCAATGACTCGTTCACCCGGATCTTCCTTATATTCTTCAAGAACTTTTCCGGACGAATCAGATATTCTTAAGATGCCGGTTTTATTATGATGAATTCCTCCGGTAGCTAGGGTTCCATACGCGTTTACATGATCTAGAAGCGTTACCTCTCCACCGCCAAGAACAAGAGAAAGGCCATAATTATCAGGCTTATTAAGCGTAGTTATGCCAAGAGATTTGGCGGTGGTGATAGAATCATTAATTCCTGCAAGATAAAGAGTTTTAACGGCGGGAACATTAAGAGACATTGCCAGAGCATCTTTCATTTGAAGCAATCCATGATTTTTTCCGTCATAATTTTTAGGATTATAATCTTTTTCGCTGTCAACAGAAAAATTCGTATCTACATCCCAAAGTTGAGTTTCTGGCAAGTAGCCTTTTTTGAAAGCGGTAAGATAGACAAAGGGCTTGAATGATGAGCCTGGTTGGCGCTCTCGAATAGAAACATTTACTTGTCCGTCGATAGACTTATCGAAATAATCTTTGCTTCCTACCATGGCTAAAATCTGTCCGGTTTTAGGGTCCATAGCTACAAAAGCGGCATTTTCTGCTTTATATTTTTTAGTGTTGGATTCAGCTCCTTCTCTAACTGCTTGTTCCGCTATTTGTTGCTTGTCCCAGTCAAGAGTGGTGTAGACTTTTAGTCCTCCCTGCTCAAGAACCTGCTTCCCATAGTTTTTTTCCAAATATTCTTTGATATACATTACAAAATGAGGAGCAGAAATGTTTTCTGAGGAGGGCTTTATCTTATCTAAAACATCCACTTCTTTAGCAGCTATAAATTGCTCTTCTGTTATATAGCCAAGGTTTTTCATTTGAGACAAAGCATATACTTGCCTGCCGCGAAGAGCATCTGTGTGGCTTCCATAAGGAGAATAATAAGAAGGAGCTTGGGGAAGAGAAGCTAAAAGGCTTGCCTCGTCGAGTGTAAGCTCGGATGCATGCTTGCCAAAAAAAGTTTGGGCAGCAGCTTCTATGCCATAAGCATTTGATCCATAAGGGATTTCATTAAGGTACATTCCCAAAATCTCATCTTTAGAGAATTTAACTTCAATTTCTATAGCCAAAATCAACTCTTTTACTTTGCGAGATAATGACCTTTCTCCGGACAGAAGTGAATTTTTAACAAATTGCTGCGTAATGGTTGAACCGCCTCTTCCGCCGCCCACTTTTAGTATGTTAGACATAACCGCGTTAACAAGACCCTTAATATCAAAGCCGGGATGGCTGTAGAAATTTTGGTCTTCCAGAGAAATAGTGGCATAGCGCAGTGTTTCTGGAATGTCATTAAAAGATATTTGTGTTCTTTTCTCTTCTCCGTGGATGTCATAGAGAATATGATCTCCGGTGCGATCATAAATTTTCGTGGATTCTGCCACCACGCGAGTATTGACCTTTCCAGGACTGGGAAGGTCTTTGGCGAACCAAGCAAAAATTCCTACCACTAAAAGCATTCCTGCAATAAAAGAATAAAGAAAGATTTTTCTTAATAGTTTCCAGTTTATTTTGAATTTTTTTTGTGGAAAATTTCTGGAAAAATCATTATTTGAGCTTTTAGGTGAAAAAATATACATAAAATTATTACTTTAATATTCTTTATATTTTACAGTAAAATGAAAGACTTTTCAAACAATTAGACAAGAAAAGTTCTTATATGACTAGTATACAAAAAAACCTTGTTTTTAGCTAAGGCTTTTTGATTCTTTGAGGAAACATTTTTTTGTTAGGGACATATAATGCTTGAGCTCTCCATTAGTATAAAAACCCCTGATCGAATGATTTCCGAAGCCCAGTTTCTTATAAAAAGGAAGAAGAATTTTTTTATTTGAATCTCGAAAATGCAAAATCACTTTCCTTGTTTGAGGAATGGAAAAGGCAGTGCTTAAAAAGAAAGCAACCAGCCTTTTTCCATAGCCATTTTTTCTATAAGCAGGCGCTACAAGCAGAGTATTGAGGAGCATGACAGAACAGCTTGCTTGTGTGGGTTTTCCCATTATAAAACCTGCGTAAGCACCCTTCTTTTTAATGGCACACATAAGAGACTTTCTGTCGGGTGATAAAAAGTGATTCCAATTATCCTCTTCCCAATAAGAAGAAGAAAAATTTTTATTATGCATTTTAAGAAGAATCAAATTATCTTTAGCAGATAATTTTTTAATTATCCTTGGCATACGAAATTAAATCAAATTTAATTCTTTTTTAAAAACATTTAATAATTCTTGATACATTTCTAGCATATAAGGCTTTTCTTCTGAAGTGAAAAAGAGTCCCGGCATAGAATTAAGTTCAACAATCCAAGGTTTTTTATTTTCATCAAACATAAAGTCTATAGAAAAAACCCTTGGGTTAAAAGAAGACAAAATTTCATTGACAGATTTTATTATAGGAAGAATAGATTTTGGGAGTTTTTCTTTGGGTACGATTTTTAAAGAGCCGCCTTGAGCAAGGTTGGCTAAATAACTTCCCTTTTTCGGCTCTCGGATATAGGCATAAATAATTTTTTCATTAACCATAACTATGCGCAAATCATGCATGGAATGGCTGATATTAGGAACTCCTTTTGAAGAATCAATGAACTCTTGAACTAAATTAGTTTCCTGAAGACAGGCTTTTTTCAAAGCTTCTTTTTTGGACAAAACCTGGACTCCATTGCCGCCGCTTTCCATAAGAGGCTTAATAACGATTTTCGTTGTTTTTATTTTGGGAAGAACATCCCTTAGTTCAGAGGTATTTTTTATAAGCCAATTTTTTTTGCTCCAATCGGAAAAAATTAGGCTGGTGGTGAATTTATCATCAATAAGCCTCGTAAAAAGCTGATTATTGATGAATGGATAATTTTCTCCTATCAATTCTTTCATATAATATGTTTCCATGCGAGCCTTGGTTTTATCATAAATCAAATCAGGTTTGATATTTTTAACTTTTTTCCAATTTCCGTTTTCTCCCTCATAAATCCAAGCATATTTAAAAACATGATTTTTATAATCGTACCACTGATAAGAAGCGCGATACATCTGAATCTCATTTTTTTTGCATAAAGAATAAAAATATTCATATGAATATTGATATTCCTTATTGGAAAAAGGCTTGGCTTTTTGCCAATTGCTTTTTCCGAAAAGGATCATTACTTTTTTCATATAACTTTAGTATTAACAAAATTGATTATTTTTTCCGCTACATTTATTTCAGGATAAACTGACTGAAAGCCATCAAGCCCGAAAAATAGGTTAATCTCAATTATTGCAAAGCCATTTTTTGTGGAAAGAATATCCAGACCAGCCATTTCAAGCCCTAATTTTTTACAAACCATAACAGCAAAACGTTCCATTTTTTTATCTGCATATTTTTCCACCTTTCCGCCTAGAGAAAAGTTATTTTTCCATTGCCCCTTTTGCGCGCTTCGTTTCATTATACCAAGACAATCTCCGTTTATGACAATCGCCCTATAGTCCGCATCATTTTTTATGTAAGGCTGAAAAACAATATTTACATTCCTTCTCTTTTCAATAAAATTCTCCAATTCTTTTTTTGTCTTTACTTTCCAAACATTATTTCCACCCCCCCCATAACTTTCTTTTACCACCAAAGGAAAAGAGGGGGCGAGCTGTTTTAATAAGTTAAAGACCTTTTCTTTTTTATTGTCACAAAGATGGACAGTAGGTATAGAAGGGATTTTTTTTGAAGCAAAGACGTGCATTTGCGAAAATTTATTATAAAAAGGGTATTGTGAAAAAAAAGATTGATTTGGAGTGTAGATCCCTTTTTCTTTAATCAGGTTGAGTAATACATTGAATTCATTTTCTAGATTGTAATTGATCTCTTCTTTGTTTTCTTTTTTTATTATAGGAAAACGGAAAATATCAAATATGACAGATCTTATGTTTTTAAAGTTGATTGTTTCCAATCCCATATAAACATTTTCTCCTTGAAAAGACAGATTGGACCATTTGGTGTATATATAGGGGATCTTTTGTTTTTTGAGAGCAATTATTATTTTTTGGCTGGGATTATTTTCTTCCCCAATTCCGATAAGTAGGATCTTTTTCATCTGGCATTATTTATTTACATCAATTAAAAATTTTCTTAAATCTTGTTTTCCTATAATAGCAGAATAATTTAATTCGCTGCGGTCAATGACATTAACCTTGGATGTAATAGTTATTCCATCTAGAATAAAAGAAATTTTTATCTTAGGGCGCACTGAAACTCCGCTGGAAGAATATATTATAATTATATCAGCTAAATCAGGATGTTTTTCAAGATATTTTCTTTTGAGATCCTCTTCTATTTTTTTTGATTCCTCTCTGGAAAAATTTTTAGGCAAATCAAGAGAAGAAAAGTATTTTAAAACATCTTCAAATCCTAATTCTAGAGCAATTTTTGTATCAATAGAAGTGGAAAACGCTCCTGTGTCAATTTTAGCTTCAACTTCAATTTCTTTTCCGTTTTTTCCCATGAGCCTCACTTTTTCGATTGTTCCAATTACTTTTTTTCCGGAAATTTCCTCTAGTTCTTCTTCAATCTCTCCTCCAAAAAGATCCATTCCCATGCGCACTCCTTTGGCAATAGTCTGTATTTTTAATCCGGAAACTCTTTTGAGTCTTTCCGCAAGTCCTGCTAAATTAGCTACTTGAATAGAAAGTCCTGGGCGGGCATTAAGTTCAAGGATGACAGGTCCGAGATTCTTATCAATCGCCACATCCACTCCCAAAAAACCTAATTTAGAAATTTTTTGGGTTTTGACAGCCAGTGTCAGCATATCTTTCCAGTAGGGAATTTTAAGTCCGCTAACGGAAAGTTCTGTGTCGGGAATTTTTTCAATGAAACTGCTTTTGCCTTGGATAGCAGTGGTGGTGACGCCAGTGGCCATGTCAATTCCCACTCCCACGGCTCCTTGCTGTAAATTAGCCTTTCCATGGGATTCTTTAGTGGGAAGTCTTAGCATAGCCATAATCGGAACTTTATTAAAAACAATAATACGGATATCCGGTATGCCCTTATAGCAATAAGGCTTAAAAAGCTTGAGCAGCTGCAAGCGTTCTTCGAAAAAAGCTACATCTGGCGTATTGGAAAGCGAAAAAGATCCGTCAAGAATGTTTCTTATGTGATTTCGCAGATCATCTATGGTGACAATAGAACGATCGGCTTTTATCCAAGCATCATTTCTGTTTTTTTTCTTTCCATAAACCACAACGATTCCTTCTCCTCCAAAACCTCGGCTAGGCTTCAAGGCGAAACTGGTGGGAAGGCTTTGCCAATCAAAATTTTCTAAATCTTCAATAGTTTTTATTTTAGCGATAAGCCTGGGAATAGCAATTTCATTTTTTCTGAGAATTTTTTTGCTGAGAAGCTTATCATCAGCCAATCTCTTGGCACCTCGAAGATTATAAGGCCGAATAAATTCAAGATTTCTTGAATTCATGCCGAGAAGTTTTTTGCTATTTTTGAAAAACTGAAACATAGATTAAAGCTTTTTAAGAATATTGCGAAAACGGATATATTCACTGATGCGAAGTCCGGTCCATTTTCCAATGATTATGTTGATTGGAATGGTGAGCAGGATTAGCCATGGATAGGATAATAGCATGGTGCGTAGTGTTCCCCAACTGGCTATGTAAAAACCAATTATGGATATTATAAGGGTTTCAAAAGCCAAAATAAGAGCGGTTCTGTCGCCTTTTTCAATTTGAACAGAAACGAATTTTTCTACTAATGTGATCATAATGACTATGGGAAAGATGGAGACAGAAGCCAGTCCGGTTCTTTGTATGACGCCTCCGAAAAATAAGAATAAAAGAATAAATAGGGCTACCACTGTAAGCATTATAGCTACTCGAGGAAGATAGAGCAGACGGAAAGGCTTTAGCATAAAACGCATAAGCATGCCTAAAAAAAGAATAACCAGGAAAATAGCGATTCCATAGCGCAGTCCATTGGTGGCGAGGAACGCAAAGGTGATGATGAGCGGAGTGTATATTCCAAAAGCCTTAATTCCTACTACTTGCCGTAAAAAGGCTATAAAAGTAGCAATGAGAGGGAGCATCAGGATAAGAATAATAGTTTCCATAGGAACGCCCTGCAGAATAAAGAATTTTATAATAGGACTGATAGTTGTTTCCATAGGTGAAGGTTATAAATTATTAATTTTGCGGCTATTTATGTGGCAAATTGCAACAGCAATAGCATCAGCAACGTCATCAGGCTTAGGAATGGATTTTAATTTTAGGATACTTTTTACCATAAGCTGAATTTGTCTTTTTTCTGCCTTGCCATAACCCGTTACAGACTGTTTCACTTGGAGCGGAGTATAACTGGATATGCTAACATTTTTCTGCTCCAGAGTCAATAGGATGGCTCCTCTGGATTGTCCGATACTGATGATGGTTTTTTTGTTTTTAAAAAAAAATAATTGTTCCACTGCAGCCTCTTGAGGTTTATATTTTTCAATAATATTTTGAATGTCGCAAGAAATTTCACACAGACGATTTTCTTCACTCTTGTCTTTTTCCGTAGAAATATGGCCAAAAGCTATCGGGCATAAAACGCCATTTATTTCTTCGATAATAGCCCAGCCTACGGTTGCGGTACCGGGATCAATGCCGAGAACCCGTACGCCAGAAACCTGGGTGGTTAATTTTTTATCCATAATATTCTCTTACTTACTATTATAGTCTTAAAAATAGATTTTAAGAAGTGAATTTTTATCATGTGCGACAAAATAGCTTCTTTAAAAAAGAAGCTATGGCCGTATCGATTAGATATGAATTTTATGACTATAAATTATCGAAAATTTCCTGCACATCATCTTGCTCATCAAGCGTTTCAAGAAGTTTCTCATAATCGATTTGTGCTTCAGTGGAAAGGGTGGTTTTTTGCAAAGGTGCATAAACGAGACCTGCATCTTCGATTTTCATTCCCATTTTTTCCAGGTTTTCCTGTACGCTTTTCAAATTTTCCGGAAGAGTGTAGACAATGAGCGAGCTGTCTTCATAGAGCGTATCTTCCGCTCCGGCATCAATAGCTTTTTCTTCGACGGCGTATGGATCTTCGCCTTCTGAAACAGGAATTACGATATTGCCTACTTTTTTGAAATTCCACATCGAACTTCCCATCTCGCCTAATTTCCCTCCGGCCTTAGTGAAGATGCTCTTGATCTCACTAACTGTCCTGTTTCGATTGTCAGTCGCGGTTTTGACAAGCATCATGACATTTCCAGGTCCGATGCCTTCATAGATGATTTCAGTGATTTCCGCTCCGTCCTTGAGCTCGCCGGTGCCTTTTTTGATGGCGCGCTCTATGTTTTCCCTAGGCATATTATCCAAACGCGCCCGATCAATGGCTAGGCGCAACTGGAAATTCATTTCCGGCTTGCCTCCGCCATCTCGAGACATAATGGTGATCATCTTGGCGTGTTTAGTGAAAACCTTGCCCCTTTTAGCATCGTTTAAGCCCTTTTTATGTTTTATTCCTGCCCAATGTGAATGTCCTGACATAGCGTTTAGTTTATGGTTAGTAGTTTATAGTTCGTAGTACATGCAACTTTTATTATTTATTTTAGCATTCGGAATCGGAAAATTCAAGAACAATTTTAAAAATTATTTTTCCCAGGTGGAGGGTGAATCGTATTTTCCTTCTAGGCTTTTCCAGACCAGTTCAAAAATTTCTTTGATTGCCTTGGTGAATTTGGGAGACTCCACAATTAATGTTTCTACGCTTTCATAAAGAAAGATTCGGACAAATTGGTCGTCACACGCTTCAATAGAGATTTTGGCGCTATACATGCTTTCCGGTAGAAATTTGGCCGTAATAGTGTGCATATCTTTATTGATAAATTTATCAAAAGATTTCAAGAGCGGCGTATCTACGGTTACTCCGCGCACTTTAGTATTATTTTTTTCTTTGTATTCATTCCATTTCATAAAAAAATCATTCACTTCTGGCGTGGCGTCCTCATTGGAAGCGAAAAATCCTACTATTTCTTTGTTGTGCAATTCTTTTTCTTTATATTGATAAGCCTGTTTCAAACCCTCCATTCCTTCAAAATACATAATACTAGCTTTTTGTTCGCTATTTTTTTGAAATGATTTAAGTTCCGGCAATATTTGCTTGGCTGCCATAAGCTTTTCTTCTCGCTCCTCTATAAAAGCTTCTGGCGATTTGGCGATATATCTTTTCTTTTCTTCCCCGGGCACATGCACGATTAAGCCTTTTTTAACCAAATCCTCAGCAATGACATAAGCAGTGGGCCTTTTAATGCCGGATTTTTTGGCGATTTGGTAAGGAGTAGCTGAGCCTAATTGAAGCAACGCCAAATAAACCAAGACTTCTTTCTCGGATAAACCTAGATTTTTCAATGGTTCAATTAAATGATTCATGATATTTATATAGAGCTACGCACCCTATCCTCTCCTCCTCTTTGAGGGGGAGAATTAAAGAGGGGGTGTGAAAATACTCAATTATAACCCCATCTTACCACATCCCCCAAAATAGTCAATAATCTTGACATCTACAAACGACTATCAATATATTACTGATTTTATCCCTATTTTATTGAATTTTTGTCATATTTAACAAATAATCACTAGACATAATAATTGACCCTTGACCATTTTTCTGGTATACTTACTTGTTAAGATGAAATAACAAAGAAACACATCTTAACAAGTTCATCGACAATTTATCACCTCGTCCACTATCGGGCTCAAAATTCGAAAAGGAGAAAACCATGAAAGACTTAGTGTATGAATTCTTTAAAATTACCGCTAAATATCATAGACATTTTAATCTCCCTACCGAAGAAAAAGGATCCGGATATAGGCAAGTATATTCTGTTTCGAAACTTGATTTATCCGATATTAATCCAGAAGAAATTATTTTGATAAAGGGCGGTAAAGAAAACTCAGTAATGAAACAGGTGCGACTGATGGATGCAGGCTATGAAATATTACATCCAAGGGTGCTTCTTGGGTTGTTGCAATCAGGAAACATTCCGGAAAGTTGGAAAGATAAGTACAATATAGATTTTCTCGGAGCATGGTTTTGTGCCACTGGAGACTGGACGGCGTGTTGTAACCCGCTGACCATATCAGTATTCTGGCACAACAGAGAATGGAATATCAGTTATGATGACCTAACCGATGCCGGATATGATCATTACATAGCTGTCATTAAAAAAGGAGGTGATAAATAAGTTCGCGGGCAAGGAGATGATTCAATCTTCTTGCCCTTTTTATTTTTCCAAACAAAAAAACCACCTCAGTTAAATAGTCGGGCGGTTTTTTTTATGGCTTGAAGCTTATTTATCTTGCAAAGCGGATTTCAATTCTTGGGCTTCGCTTACCGCTCTTTCTTTTTCAATTCTTTTTTCGTTGGTTTTTTCCAGGCTCATGATCAGGTCTTTTGTCGCATAGGGGGCGGATATTTTCTTGAAAATGAAACGCTCCCGTTCACCGGCGGTCTGCACGAATACATCTCCATAATCCAAAAATGTCGGGATAATGCCTGATACGTGAGCGGAAACATCTTGGATTTTATCCAATTCCAATTCGCTTATTTCTCTGGAAAAAAGACCCTTTTGTTCGATATTGATGATTCTTTTGTTGGTGATGATCCAAACGTCAAAATAATAATCTATCCAGATAAGGAAAAAAAGAATAAGAATCAGCATAGAAAAAGAAATTTCAAACAAGACAAGCATGCTATGATATTCACCGAATTCCAGAATTGGAAAAAGAGAAGGCAATAAAAAATTAATGCCTGCCAGAAAGAGAATCATCAGAAGAATAAGGAAGAAGTTTTTCAAAATATCAAACCAATGTCGATGAATAACAGCAATTGTGTTTTCATTTTCTTCGCTGCAAGCAATGTCTTTCGCGATAAATTTAAACATATTTTTAATAAGCTATTAATTTATAAACCAAAGAGTTCCAATCAATGGAAAAGAAAATAGCAACATTATATATCAAAAGTCCTATAGCCAGAAAAACAAAAACAGAAACATTCAATATTTTTAGACTGGAATGAACCGAAAAATTAACCAGATGATAGACAATAAAAAAACAAGTGATTATATAAAACAAAATCAAGATGCTGTAGAGAGACAATATGATAAGGGCGGGCATAGTTTTATAATAATTTATTATCAGGCGAGTATTTAATGCCAAGATGATTGTAGGCATGTTCGGTTGCCATGCGGCCTCGAGGAGTGCGAGTGAGAAATCCTATTTGCAAAAGATAGGGCTCATAAACATCTTCGATGGTCTTAATCTCCTCACTGGTAGCGGCAGCGATTGTGCCAAGGCCGACAGGGCCTCCATTGAATTTTTCAATGATAGTGCGAAGAATGTGTCGATCGGATGGTTCAAGTCCGATAGGATCAATATCGATCATTTCCAAGGCTTCTTGGGCGACGGCGCTATCAATAAGTTTATGGTTGTTGATTTGAGAAAAATCACGCACTCTTTTGAGAAGCCTATTGGCAACACGTGGAGTTTGGCGGGCGCAGCTGGCAATTTTTTCTAATCCTGTTTCGTGAACGTCTACCCCGAGAATTTTTCCAGAGCGCTTGATGATATCTTGCATTTCTTTGTTTTGGTAGAATTCCAACCGATAGGTGGCGCCAAAGCGATTGCGAAGCGGGTTGGAAAGGGAGCCTAATTTCGTAGTGGCTCCGATAAGGGTGAATTTCGGCAGATCAAGCTGGATGGTTCTGGCGGATGGACCCTTACCGATAATGATGTCCAGTTTATAGTCTTCCATGGCCGGGTAGAGAATTTCTTCAATGGACTTGTTAAGGCGATGGATTTCATCAATAAAAAGAATATCTCCATCTTGCAGATTAGTCAGGATCGATCCGAAATCTCCCACTCGCTCAAGTGCTGGGCCGGAGGTGGTTTTGATGCTGACGCCCATTTCTTTGGCAATGATGTTAGCTAGAGTTGTTTTCCCCAGTCCTGCCGGCCCATAGAGAAGGATGTGTTCAATGGATTCTTCTCTTTTTTTAGCTGCTCGAATAAGAAAATCGAGATTTTTTTTAACTTTTTCTTGGCCGATATATTCTCCAAAATTTTGAGGACGAAGAGTGTTATCCAAATTCAAATCTTCTCCAATAGCTTTGGGTTGTGTCAGGTTTTGAGGAGTGTTGAATTGTTCTGAGGAATCTACTAACATAAGAATTTGATTTTCCAATTGCAATATTTTATTGAAAGCTAGTAATTATATAATTTAAGGACATAATAATCTAACTATAACATCATTTGACAAATTTTGAAAGTTATGCTAGGATACTTAGTCATCAAAGAAAAAAAGCTTTTTACTAAGCTTCTTTGATGGCTAGCAGTAAACTGTAGGCAATTGGTGGCTTCTATCTTTTGTCATCAATTTTGGGAACTTTTTCATCCCGCACTAATTTTGCACAGCACCTAGAGAACTAAAAAACCTAATAACAAACCATATATTTTTGTGTTAGAAAGGTTGAATTAGCCAAAATAGTTAATGAAGTGCAAAATTAGTGCGGGGTATATCAAGATATGGGCGATTTGGTTTCGGCTGGGTCGTGCCTCGATACTGTTCCTTCCCCTTGGGCCTAGCTCTTGGGACTTGCCTGCAGATTATTGAATGAAAAAGAAAAGCCTGGACAAGAGCTATGCTCTGTCCAGGTTTTTTTGTTGTAAAAACACTTATTAATCTTCGCCAATTTCCACAAGAAACTCTTTTCTGATATCTTCTAGTAATTCTCTCTCCTTTAGATTCAATTCCATCCTTTCTTGTAGGCGCTTGAGCTCTTGAAATAAATATTTTTCAGTGTCATCAACTGTAAAAAATCTTTCAAGAATACTATTTAACGTCCCACAGATAGCCTTAAAAATCAATGTTAACTTTCTAGACTCATCCTTGAAGATGGCGAATTTCTTATCTTCATCTCCTCGAATAGTCATATAGGCTTGCATCTTTTTGGTTGGATCGTCAGATAACCAAAGATGTTTTTTTGTTATCAGCTTAGTTTCCTCCACTCTTTTGGAGCATATATCCTCTACTTCTCCCATTAGTTTTTTGGCTAATTCTTCTAATGAAATAGTAAGGTCGCCACCTTTGTTTAAATAGGACATATAGCCCTCGAGTAGAGTGCATCTGCCAACAGAGGATGATGGAGTGAAGTAGAATTTAGTTCCAGAAAATTTTTCGGCTTCTTCGAGCAGCTTTCGTCCATATTTGCCCAACTTAGATTGAGCGTATGGAGAATGAAAATCTAGAAAGTGGAAGGGAGTATTGGTTACTTGGGTAACTAACATTATTTCAAGTAGATCCAGGGCTGTTCCTTCCGGAGATATCTCAGATATTGTTTCGTAAGAGATGATCTCTTCGATTCCCCCAGATTTTCTAAATAGGAAATCAACTTCATCTCCCCCGGCTCGTGTAAAAACTACTTTTTGAATGCCGGTGTTTTCCAAGAACATCGTAAGAGGTTCGTTGTGCAAAGCTCCGAATATAGCGTTCAAAAGCTCGGTTCCGGCTTCAAAAGTGCCTATTTTATTAACTGGTTTTATTCCATCTCCATCGCAGCTAATCTTGACATACTCTGCAAAAGTTGAAAGGCATAATTCGATATCTCTGGTGCGAAGAGATTCTAAATAAACTCTTTCAACTCCATTTTTGATGGGAGCTAACCCCTCTTCCATCCCATGAATTTTTGCAAGATTTATATACTCTCTAGGTTTGTATGGAATATCTGATATTGGATTATGAAAGAAGATTTTAGCTAAACTCTCTCGTATATCTCTTCCAATCGGCATATTCATGTTTGCCTCCTAAAAAATCAGGGAGCGAGATGTCGGTAACATCTGCTCCCTGTAATTACGAGAGAGTTCTCTCTATTTTTTGTTGGTTGGTTTTTGAGTTACGGCAGTGGCCTTTCTGACTTTCCCAGCTACTTTTATGATCAGAAGAGCTAAGTCGTTTGTCTTCATGCTATTCTCCTTGTTGTAAAAGAATTTTTCAAACAAAAACAACAAAAAGCTTTGTATATTAGTCCGAAAATTCGGCTTAATATAACATCTTTTTGTTGTTTGTTTATCTTTATTTTTGGCGTTCGCCTATTATGACGAAAGCCTGACTATTTTCTCTATGTTAAATATAAGTTACTTCTTTGATTGTGTCAAACTGATTAAATTGCTTGTCAATTTTTAGCTATAAAAAGCGCAATTTATGGTCGTCTGATTAATATTACAAGTCGGTTACTCTTTCTATTTCACTTAAGGTGGTTTCTCCTTCAATTACCTTTAGAACTCCATCTTGAACCATAGTCAGCATTCCATTTTCAATGGCTTTTTCTTCAAGTTCCGGAGTAATGGCGCCTTGAGTAACGAGAGCTTGGATATCTCT
Organism: Candidatus Moraniibacteriota bacterium; assembly: GCA_003543115.1. Lineage (GTDB taxonomy): Bacteria > Patescibacteriota > Minisyncoccia > Moranbacterales > UBA2206 > UBA8518. Next base: position 4,732 of record DPJH01000036.1, on the reverse strand, counting down.
GTCAATTATAAAGACTTCGCTGACTGTGGTGCGGCCCTTATATCCCATGTGGCTGCATTTTTCGCAACCCACAGGCTTATAGGTTTGCCAATCTGAAGGAATTTCTACATTGGTGGCAGGTGAAATAGTTTTTAGAACATTGCTTATTTTTTCTTTTTCTTCTTCTGTTGGAGTAAATTTTTCTTTGCAGGAGCAAAGTTTTCGTACAAGGCGCTGAGCCATAAAAGCATTGACCGAAGAAGCTATATCAGAAGGGGATACGCCCATGTTTATCATTCTTTGGGCGGCTCCGGCTGCTGTGTTGGTGTGGATTGTGGAGAGCACGAGATGTCCTGTAAGAGCGGCTTGGACGGCAATTTGCGCGGTTTCATCATCGCGGATTTCTCCAATCATCATAATATCCGGATTTTGGCGAAGGAGGGCTCGAAGAGCGGTAGAAAATGTGTAGCCTTCTTTGTCATTAGTAGGCGTTTGCAAAATTCCCTCGATTTGATATTCAATCGGATCTTCAACAGTAATAATTTTAATTTCGGGATTATTAAGAATATTAAGAATGCTGTATAGAGTGGTGGTTTTTCCTGATCCCGTTGGTCCGGTGTTAAGAAAGACTCCGTTAGCTTTGGAAATTTCATGAAGGATTTTTTTCTTATTTTGCTCGCGAATTCCCAATTTATCCATATCTAGCTCCTGGGAAGCCTTGCTAAGAAGTCTCATTACTACCGTTTCTCCATAGCCGCCGAGAATAATAGAAACACGCACATCGACCGATTTTTCCACCACATTTTCTATTTCCGGATCAAATTTTATAACAAAGCGACTATCAATCACGCCTTCCCTGGTCTGAGTTTTAACTCCGCTCAGTATTTTTATCTTGCCTAAAAAGTTAGGATACTCATTGAGAGGGAAAGTTACTACCGTTTGCAAGATTCCATCTATTCTGAATCTGATCTTGATATTTTCTGCTCCAGGCTCAACATGGATATCACCCACTCTCAATAGAGAAGCGGCAGCAAAAATAATTTTTGGTATATCATTGGTCTGGGAAGTGGAAATAACTTCTTGCAATTTCTTGAAATCTTTTATATTTTCCTGAGCTTTTAGAAAATCAGCCGGAGTCACTGTTATTCCACGTCCAAGAGACTGATCCATTAATTTTTCATAGATAGTTTCAAGAAAATCACCTTCTCCAGTCACTCTTTTTACTTCATCGATAGAGGTGCTGCCTTGAAGAGCTTTCAAGATGCCATCTTGAAGCATGGTTATCATGCCTGATTCCAGAGCGGCTACGGTCAGCTCTGTCTCTCCTGCCAGATCAAGAATAAGCTTTTCCAATTCTTGATTGATAAGCAATATTTCAAATATACCGATTCTGCCCTTATAACCTAGATTATTGCATTTAGGACATCCCTTAGGCCTATAGAGAGTGGAGATTTCTTTGGGTATTTCAACTTTTGATTTAGGGGATATGATAGAAAGAAGTTTTTTAAGAGACTCTATGGATTCTTTGGCTGGAGCATAGGCTTCTTTGCAAGAACAGAGTTTTCGCACCAATCGTTGAGCGATAATGGCATTGACGGAGGGTATGATAAGAGTCGGTTTGATGCCCATTTCAATAAGACGAGGGATGGTTCCAATGGCACTGTTGGTATGAATGGTAGAAAGCACGAGATGGCCTGTCAGAGCTGAGTTGACTGCAATGTCGGCTGTTTCTTCATCACGAATTTCTCCTACGAGAATAATGTCAGGATCTTGTCTGACAATAGCTCGCAGTCCCGTAGCAAAAGTGTAGCCTCGAGATTTTTCAATTTGAGTTTGAGAAATTCCAGCAATGCTATATTCAATCGGATCTTCAATAGTAATGATCTTATTTTCCGGCTTATTGAGCTTATGAATAATGGAATAGAGCGTCGTGGTTTTTCCTGATCCTGTCGGTCCGGTAGTGAGAATCATTCCATTTGGAGCTGCAATCTGTCTTTGGATCTCTTCATATGCCAAGCCTTGGATGCCCAGGGTTTCAATATTGACATTGATTGAATAGGGATCAAGAAGACGCATTACGGTGCTCTCACCAAATTTTCCCGGAATGACTGAAACACGAATAGCTACAGATTTATTTTCAATATTTACTTGAAAAATTCCGTCCTGTGCGATGTCTCGGACATTTATTTTCATTCCGGACATCATTTTTATACGTGAAACAATAGAACGAAGAGAGCTGAGCGGAAGAAGGGCGATATCATGCAAGACGCCATCAATACGGTAGCGCAAGCGAAATTCTTTTTCTTGAGGTTCGATATGGACATCGCTGGCTCCTAATTTATACGACCCTCCCATAATGATGTTGATGACTTGGGTAGTGGAAAGATCGTTGATTCTTTCTTTGAGGTCGATAAGATCCTTGAGATATCTATCAAAATTTGCCAAATCTTCGCCGGTAAGATTTACGCTAAGCTGGGAAAGAATATCGACAAACAGAATTTCCTTATATCTTTCCCAAGCCTTGCCGATATTATAATGGGAAACAACAAATATTTTTATGGTCCAGCCATTATTGCTCTCCAAGTTTTTTATATATTCAGCTGTTGAATCGTCTTTTGGATTGGTGGCGATGACTGTTATTTTATGATTAATTTTTTGAATTATAGCCACTCCGTATTTTCTAGCATCTTCTTCGGTTATAAGACGGATGTTTTCATTGTTTATAGGAATAAGATTGGTGTCGAGATAGGGAAATCCGATTTCAGAGGCAAAGGCAGATGTCCTTTCTTCCTCAGATGCATGACGCATAGCGGAAAGAACTTTTTGAGTGATGATTTCTTTCTCATTTTCTTTCTCGCTTGTATTTTTTTTGGTTATTTTTATCATATATTTTTTTATTTTCTTTATCTAATGTTACTTTAAATCGTATTATTTTACAAATCTAATTTTCAACAAAAAAATCCTTTTTTGAGGATTTTTTAAAAAATGTAAAGATTTCTTTAAATAGCTTTTAATTTTTCCAAAAGAAGATTTCCGGCTTCAGAAATGTTTTTTATCTGAAGGCTAATCTGCAAATAATCTTTTCTAAGATCTCCATTGGCAACTGAATAGATTTTTTTAAGCAATTCAGAAGAGGAAGTTTTGATTATGGCAACGGTTGAGAGGGGAGTGTCATTGTATAGAGCGACAAAAACTTGGCCTTCAGTGTAGTTCTCTTGAATCTTTTCAAGGATTGGCAAAACGTCATTTTGACTGGCACGGCTCTGCACGAAATCTTCTACTGAAATAGTTGTCCATGCAATTTTTGTTCTCGGATCCCAACTTAGGTTGGTCATGGCTCTTCCCCAAAGTTTCAAAACATGAAGAGGCTGGGTCTTATAGAGCCAGCGAATGATGGTTTGTTGATCGGCTCCCGCATCCATGAGAAGCGCGGCTGTTTGGAGAGCTTTCGGCGTGGTGTTTTTCTTTTGGAAGCTTTCCGTGGCGCTGATAATCCCTGACAAAAGGCAATCGGAAATGCCCTTGTCTATCAGATCAGGGTTTATATGGGACAAGGCTTGATGCATGATTTCGCTGCAGGAAGAGGCGGTGACATCGACAAGATTTATTTGTCCGAAATTGTCATTATCGCTTCGATAATCAATGTTGACTATGGGAACTTCAAAAAAAAGATCGGAATTTTTTTCATAAATTTTTCCCAATTTCTCCAGATCCGGACTATCAATGACAATCATCAAGTCATATTTGAATTTAGCCAGAATAAATGAAAAATCACGAGGATTGATGGAGCCTTTTTCCGGAGTGAGATAGATGTTGAATTTCCCATCCACTTCTTCAGTGCGAAAACCTTCAATTTTATTGTAGGTGGTATCAAAAGACAGGACAAAATCACGGGCTCCTGAAATCTCAGTCATGATTTTTTCTGGTTTGGGCAAAAAATTGTATTTTGGTGAAAGATGATTGGAAAAAGCAATGGAAGATTTAATACCCTTCTTTTGTAAAAAGAAGTAAAGAGCCCATGCGCTTCCTACGCTGTCACCGCTAGGATTTTCCGGAATTAAAATCAAAATATCCTTTGATTTTTCCAAAAATTGCTTGAATTGTTCTTGAGGAGATAGAGTCATAATATAAATGCGATTTTTAATCAGTATTACAAAATAACAGGTAAAAATGGGTGTGTCAAACACAAGAGTAAAAATTTCATAGCTTGATTTTACAAATAAGAATTTTTATTATATAAATTTAATTAAATGGAAAAGCACTTTTCAAATTCAATAGGCCGTGTACAGGGCCAAAAGAGGTGCCATATGAAGAAATACACCTTAGTTTTAATGTTTTTTATGTTTTTCGTTCCATCTTTTGCATCTTCTCATGATTACGATCGTAATGAATATTATGACAGTCGAGATTATAGGAATCAAAGAAATCGGAGTTATTACGGATGCTATCCTTATTGTAAAAGCCTTGATCGAGGAGGAGATTATTTCAGAGGACTGACTCCGGATAGTAGTTGGCTCCAAAGGCCACGCTATTATGATAGAGAATATCGAAAGGATAGATATGGAGAGGGACGTGATTGGCGTCGTGATCGCGAGAGACAAAGAGATCATGGCGATCGTCGCTATAGTCGAAAATATGGCGATAGACATTAAGGAGAGACGCTAGTAAAAAATAGAACTTCTTTATGATCGAAATAATCCTATAAAGACAGATTTAAGAACGTTTGGACCTGTCTTTTTATATAAATTCCATT
>DPJH01000014.1 GCA_003543115.1 Candidatus Moraniibacteriota bacterium | reverse complement strand
GTTTCTCCGGAATAGGCATTGTTTTCATATTCCCATCCATCAGAAGCATATCCGCTAGCTGGAGAAGCTGTCAGTGAAACTGTGCCTGAACAACTTCCCATACACAAGCCATTGTTACAGGTGAGACATGGGGGAAGGCTTGTAATAGTCCCTCCGCCTGTAGGATTGATAGTGACATAGAGCTGATGATAGGTGGAAACATTCGCCCCCTTAAAAAGAACAGTGCTGTTGTATTGATATATATCAGTGTTAGTATAGACTGTGCTGGGATCTATCCTGGTTCGGTAGCACTGGCTGCATACCCCAAAACTAACTCCATTGGGATATTCAGTGGCAACATAATTATCCGCGCTGGTTTGGGACTGAGAAAGAAATCTTACCGCTTGTGACGCATGATCGACCCCGATACTGACTACTCCAGTAGGAGGAGTGCCGTAAACAGAACCTGTCAGGGCATAAATATTAAAAGTAGGCTTTTTATTGTAATACCAGATATCTTTGATATTTAAAAAACCTCCGCAAGAGGAAGTGTTTCCACTTTTAGCCAAAGCGTTGGTATAGGTCACTCCGTTATAGCTAAAAGGGAGCGTAGGAGGGAACGTTGGGATGTCATTGGCAAATATGGCACTAGGCAGAATAAAACTTAAACAAAACATCAACAACGGAATGAGCTTTCTTTTCATGAATAATTCTCCTTGATTGAGAGTTTTTGATTCGTTAACTGGCAGTGGATCTGCAGATTAGTTTAGATATTAATTTCAAGATCTCCTTTCGGTTGAGATTAATATTGAGTTGTTAAACAACTTTTTAAGGCTAGCAAAAAAAACGGCTTGCGTCAAGCTTAATTTGCTAAATTTGGCGAGTATTCTAATATATGTTAGAATAGAAAAATGAAAAAAACAGTTTGCGGGCAAAAAAAAATGAAAAGCTGCCGATGCGTGGAAGACGCGCATAATTTTTTGCAGGCTCTGGCCAACGTAAGCCGGTTGAAAATATTGTCCATCTTGCAAAATGGTCCGAAGTGCGTGTGCGAGATCGTGTCTGAGATAGGAATTTCCGACAAGCTGGCCTCGCACCATTTGAAAAAACTCAGAGAAGCGGGGCTTTTGGAAGAAGAAAGGGATGGAAATTTTATCCGCTATAGCTTGGACGGAAAAGAAATAGAAAAAGGCAAGAAATTTTTAAGTGAAATAATCAAATAAAAATGAATATGAAAAAAAATAATAAAGTTGTGGCTGCGGGAGCGTTTTCCTTTTTGCTTTTGCCGTTTAAAAGCGCCCTGGCGGTTTGTCCGGTATGCACTATGGCGGTGGGAGCCGGAGTGGGATTTTCCAGATGGCTGGGAATCGATGACACCATATCGGGAGTTTGGATCGGAGGATTGACAGTCTCTATGATAATGTGGACCATCAGTTGGCTGGCTAAGAAAAACATTCGTTTTGAAGGCCGGGATGTGGTAGTGATCGCGGCTTACTATCTTTTGATCGTGGCTCCGCTCTATTGGATGGATATTATGGGNNTTGAAGAAAAAAAACGGAGGGCACAGCTATTTTCCTTTTCAGAAAGTAGCTATGCCGGTTTTGGCTCTGGTCCTATCAAGCACAATCTTTTATTTCTTAACCCGATAAATTTTTATGGAAAACAAAATCAAGAACATCAATGAATTTGTGGAAAAAATAGATCAGATGAAAAAACAGGACAAAATGGACCTGTCATCTGACCAAGATTTGAGTATTGCCATTATGAACCTCATCAGCATCGAAGAACATTTTTTCTTTACGGCTGAAAAAACCGGCAAAAACGAATATTTCGATCTGTTGCAAGAAGTGCGCAAGATGCGCGGAGATCTGCTGCGCAAGATAATCAAAGAATATGAAGGAGAAGTCTGGTGTATTTCCAAACATCTTTTGGCAGCTTCAATGCGCCTTATGGAAGTGGGAACAAAACAACTGGGGATGGGGAAAAAAGAAGAAGCTTATGATTTATTCCACAAAGCCTATGATCTTTATGGAATGTTCTGGGCGCTTAATATGAAACTGATCGGAGCTAACGATGTCAAGGAAGCTGGAGGGATGGATCCTAATCTCGGCATTAAAAAAATTGATGAACAGGCGCTTAATAAAAACGATAAAAGCCCTTCTGGATTTACGGGAAAATTGCGGGAATTGGTGCGAAAAGCCATTGATTGCTGTATTGAATAATTTTAAGGGAATAAAATATGAAAATTAAAGTTTTAGGTTCAGGCTGTCCTTCATGCAAGAAATTATACGAAGAGGCTGTGAAAGCTTCAAATGAATTGGATTTGAACTGCGAGGTAGAATATATCACTGATATTCAAGCAATGTTGGATCTGGGCATAATGTCCGCTCCGGTCCTTATGATAGATGAAAAAATCGTTTGTGCGGGCCGGATGCCTGATTTGGAAGAAATAAAAAAGTTTCTTGGTGGAGGTGAATTATCAAAAAAATCTGAAGAAGCTCGCAGCGAAACGTGCGGATGCTGTTACGGACATAAATCTTAGCAATGTTTTCATTATATGAATATATTTTATCCCATAGAAATTTTTGCTGACTGGGCGACAAATTCTATTTTTCAAATTTCACTGGAAACTCGCTTGGCGGAGGTGGTGAGCTATTTTATTTTTGACACTATCAAGATTCTCATTCTCTTATCAACGATTATTTTTGCGGTTTCAATTATCCGATCATTTCTGCCTCCGGAAAAAATAAGAGATATTCTTTCTCATAAAAATAAATATATCGGAAACTTGCTGGCTTCTCTTTTGGGCATCATTACTCCTTTTTGTTCTTGTTCGGCGGTGCCGCTTTTTTTAGGATTTGTACAAGCTGGAGTGCCATTGGGTGCGACCTTTTCTTTTCTAGTGGCCTCACCGATGATAAACGAAGTGGCTTTGGTTTTGCTTTGGGGCGTCTTTGGCTGGAAAATTGCCGCTCTCTATGTTGCGAGCGGTCTTTTGATTGCGATTTCCTCCGGCATAGTTATTGAAAAAATGAATGTGAAAAATTTGTTGGAAGATTTTGTTTTTGCCGGAAACGGAAAAAATGTCGATTTGCCCCAGCCTCAATGGAACGAAAGAATAGGCTATGCTAAAAAATATACAAGAGATATCATAAAAAAAGTATGGATATATGTCGTGATAGGCGTTGCTGTGGGCGCCTGGATCCATGGCTATGTGCCGGAAGATTTTTTGGCGCAACACGCCGGCGGAGATAGGTGGTATGGCGTGCCATTGGCAGTTTTGATCGGTATTCCTCTCTATTCCAATGCAGCCGGAGTGATTCCGCTTGTGGGAGCGCTCAGTGAAAAAGGAGTGGCTATGGGAACGACCATTGCCTTTATGATGGCGGTCACTGCCTTGTCGTTTCCTGAATTTTTGATTTTAAAAAGAGTGATGAAAATAAAACTAATCGCAATCTTTGCTCTGATAGTTGCAACAGGAATCGTGTTTACCGGCTATCTTCTTAATTTCATACTATGATTTTCTTAAACTATTCGGATCAATGTAAGATAGGCTTTGATTTAAACCGGGTCTGGCTCTTTTTAGTTTTTACTATTGGTGTTAAGATATATTTATAAAGTAAGATATTCTTATGAAATATTTTAGGAAAAACATTGCTATTATTGCAAAATATTTGCAGCCGCAAAGAAAAGCTTTTATGGCGGCTCTTGTTTTCGTGATATTGGAAAATGGAATACAGCTTATCCTTCCTCTTTTTTATGGAAAAGCCATCGACAGGGTTGTGAATGAAAAAACACTTTCCCAAAATGTGATTATATTGATCGGAGTATGGTTTATTTTGAGCTTGGTGAGCGAGTGGTGCATGCGTTTGAGAATCCGCCAAGGCGTGAGAATCGGATATCGCGTGTCCGTAGAGATGTTTACCAATTATGTGCGCCATTTGATCCGACTTCCGCTTTCTTTCCACAAAAGCAATAAGGTCGGCGAACTTATTGAAAAATTTGATCGTGCTGATACTTATTTGGACAAAGTTATCAATGATGGAATTTTGCAAAGCGCTCCGCATATCATCACCTCCATTCTGGCTTTCGGAGTGATTGTATGGGTCAAGTGGGAGCTGGCATTGATCTATGCTCTTTTTATATTGGTATTTATGGCAATCACAATAAAAAAAACCAAGCCTATCATTGAATACAACAAGGATATCAGCGAGCGCTATGAAAATGTGTACGGGGATGTGTTTGAGCGCACGCCGAATATTTTTGCAATCAAGGCTAATGGAGCTGAAGATGCCGAACACAAGAAAACTCTGAAAAAATACGACATAATCTATGATTATATTGATCGCTACACGGGAATCTGGATGAATTTGCAATTGTGGCAGCATATTATTTTTTCTACGGGATTCTTATTGCTCTTTATCTCCGGCTTGTATTTTATTTCTGCTGAAATAATTACTATCGGACAGTTCATCATATTATTGGCCTATATCAACATGGCTTCGGCATCTATTCAAACCCTGGGCAGCAATTATAAGGAACTTCAAGAAGGCATGGTCACCATTAATCGCGCCGAGGAAATTTATCACATATCGGAAGAAAAATATGAAGATAGGGATGCAAAAAATATGGAAATCTGCCAAGGAAAAATTGAATTTGACCATGTATTTTTTTCTTATGGAGAGCATGAAATTTTGAAAGACATAAATTTCAGTGCGAAGCCCGGACAAATGATAGCCATTGTCGGAAGGAGCGGGCAAGGAAAAACAACGCTTATGGATATGATTCCGCGTTTTCTTGTGCCGTCATCAGGAAGAATATTGATTGATGGAGAAGATATGCAGAATATAAAATTGGAAGATTTGCGCAGCCATATCGGCATCGTATCTCAAGAAAACGGACTTTTTCATGATTCTATCAAAGAAAATATCAAATATTCTCGAGTTGCGGCGCATATTGAAGACGTTCTCAGCGTAGCTAAAAAATCACATTGCCATGAATTTGTGCATAAATTTCCCAAAGGATATGAAACTTTGGTGGGAGAGCGCGGCGCAAGGCTTTCTATGGGGCAAAGGCAAAGGCTTCTGATTGCGCGAGCAATCTTGCGCAATCCAAAAATTCTTATCTTGGATGAAGCCACTAGCGCCCTGGACAGCGAGTCGGAAAAATATGTGCAAGAAGCAATGGAGGAAATTATGCAAGGCAGGACAACTTTTGTGATTGCGCATCGTTTAAGCACTATTAGAAAGGCCGATCTTATTTTAGTTGTTGAAAATGGCCGCATAGTAGAGAGGGGAGACCATCAGGAACTCATGGAGCATGGAGGAGTCTACAAAAAGTTGCATGCTTTGCAACACACAACTGTTTAGCCTATAAAAAAATACACGTTCGATAAAATCCACAAAAGTGGATTTTTTTGCTTTATTTAAGCAAGTTTCACTCAAATTCATGGAGATATTGACAAAATCTATAAAATTTGCTATTATTTTGTGTTCCTCGGTAATTTTTATGAGGATTTAAATGTACTAATGGTAGCTAAATTTAATCATATATGGCTTACATAGAAACAAAATTTCAGATAAGAAAAAGATATGCTTTTTTGAGCATAGTTGTTTTTGTTATGTTTTATTTTTCCAATATTGCAAACTCTCAAACAAATGTTTTTCCTGTAAAAGAAATGGCTGCTGAAAGCAAGGAGGCGCGAAAGAAAGGCATCAGTCCTGTCAAAGTGGCAATTATCGACTCAAATTTTAACGGAGTCGACATTGTTGATTTTCCTGGAGACATTGAAGCATACGACGTAATTTCCAATTCCAGCAATAATGTTACTAAAGATATTATTACGCAACAGGGAAATATCTTAAGCGAAAATAATAATCATGGCACGAAAGTATTGAGAGAATTTATGGAAGAATACGAATTTTTAAGAGGAGAATATCAGCCCAATGTTTTGTTGGTTAAAATTTCATCAAAAAATGACAATAAAGGAAAGGTCGGTTCTGTTCAGATAACCAAGGGAATTGAATACGCCGTTAATAACGGAGCTGATGTAATCAATATCAGTTTAGGAACATTGCAAAAAACCAAGAATGTCCTGAAAGCGATTGAATATGCCAGCAGCAGAGGAGTGATTGTAGTGGCGGCTTCCGGAAATTGGGGGGAAGACAAAAAAATAGATAAGAAGGATATGTCTGTCTATGCGCAAAGCAAAGGCGCTATTGCGGTAGGGGCTATGGACGGCGATGGGAAAATATCAACCTACACTTCCGGCGCAGGAAATAGCAAGCTTGAATTTATAGCTAAACCGAGATTTGGCAGCGGGACATCATTGGCTGCGCCCATAGTTTCCGCCGATGTTTCTGTCGCTCTTGAAGAAAACCAAGATATGGGCGAGAAATCGGATATAAATGAAATTAAAAAAGAATTAAGCGCTAAAGAAAAAATCAGATATCTTTATATAAAAGAAGCGAAGAATTTATTGTAATTGTTGATTCCTAGGTTTGTACAGGAAATTTCAGTTTTATCTGCCAATTTAATTTTATTGAATTGGTTTTTTTGATTAGTTTCGAAAAATATTGTAAAATGATGAAGGATAAAAGAATCCAATTTTATTTTTTTAATTTAAAGCAAACAATATGGGAATGAAAAAGCAGAGAATAGATAAAAAGCTATGGGTAATGATATTTTTTGTGTTTGGAATATTTTCTTTTAATTTTTCTCTTGCAGCCCAAGGAGATGAGGAAGCGCAGAAACAGCCCAGCACAGTACAGGTTTCTCCTGTTCGTTTTGATTGGAATATGAGCTCGGGCGAGGAAAGAACTGCTCAGATAAATCTAAAAAATTATGCAGAAAAGCCGTATGTCATAGAAACTCAAATTGAAGATTTTTATGTTAAGGATGATTCTTCGGTAGCCGAATTTTTCGTTCCGGATGAAAACCATCCATTAAAGGCTTATGATGTTATAAATTGGATATCTACTTCAGAGAAAAATATCGTTCTTGCTCCCGGAGAAAGCAAAAACATCACCTTTACCACTAAAGTTCCGGAAGATGCTCCGACAGGAGGATATTATGGAGTAATATTTTTTCAGTATGAAGAAAAAAGAGATGAAAATGAAGATGCCGAAGGTGGAAATGCAAAAATAAAGATCAATACGCGCAGCGGCATACTTCTTACTCTTGCAGTCAAAGGAAAAGAAGACTTGTTTGAAAACGGATTTTTGGATAAGTTCAATACTCTAAAAAAGTTTCACTGGGATAAGCCTGTGACTTTTGTGAGCCAAATATCAAATAGCGGAAACATTCATTATAGAATGGCGGGTGACATTGCAATTGAGCGATTTGGAAAAAATACAACTAATTTGAGGGTAGATTCCAGGCTTTATTATCCAAAAAAAATAAGACCGTTGGAAAATAAGTGGGATTTCGGTTTTTTTGATATTGGATATTATACCGCCAAAATGAATCTTATTTCAGATGATGGCAATGTCTCCATTTTCGGGCAAACATCATTTATTGTCATACCATGGAAATTGGTAGCCACCGCGTTGAGCATAATTTTTGTTTTGTGGATCATTTTCAAATTGGGCGGAAGGAAGGAAAGGAAGAAAATTGTCCGTAGGGCAGCCAAATAAAATCAAATATATTTATGGATAAAAAAAATATTTTCATATGGAACATTATTTTTCTGGCAATGGTATTTTTTTGTCCGCAGATCTCTCAGGCGCAAGAATCTAAAATAACTGTGGACAGGGGCATAATCGATCTGAGTTCCCAGTCGGGTCGGGATGCGGAATTTTATTTTTCAGTGAGGAATGATTCTGCTGAAAATCAGAAGATTGATCTTAGCGCAAGCGACATAAGGATCGGAGATGATAATGTGATGGAAATTGTGGAGGCGCAAGGCGGACCGAGCAGCTTAGTTTCTTTTAAGGAAGATGAATTTGTTATTAAGCCCCATGAGATCAAATCTGTTTCTGGTGTAATCAAACTTTCCCAGAAAGAGAAAGGAGCTTCTTTCTATAATATAATGGCCATGGTTTCTTTTACGGGCGCTGATAAAGAAGAAGAGGCTAGTGGACCTCAGGCAAGCGGAAAAATCGGCATCCATATTTTTACCAAAGTTGGAGAGAGCCATGATGCCAGTGGAAAAATTGAAGGCATTTCTATTCCAAAAATTTTAAAAGAAAATAATGAGCTCAAGGTTTCCTATAGGAATTCAGGGGATATATATTTTGTCCCACAAGGCGGGGCAAAGATAAAAAATCTTTTAGACGGATTGGAGAAAGATATCTTATTGGATAAGCATTTTGTTTTTCCGGGGAAAAAAGTGGTTTTTTCAGGAAAAGTGGAAGACATTTCTTCTTGGGGATTTTTTCGAATAAAAATAAGTTTTATTGACGGCAACGGAAAAAAGGAGGTGGCAACCAGATACTCTATCGGCTATTTTTTTCCTATAGGAGCATTTATTTTTCTAGGGGCATTTGCCGCTGCGATAATTTTAGTCTTGCGTAAAAGAAATCAAGTGCAAATTGAAATGCTGGAAAAAAAACAGGATTGATTATAAGATCTTTCATTCTGTGTTATAATTGGATAAGAAAATAAACTCTATTTTTTAAATATATGGGTCCCAACTTTGAAAAAACATCATCAGCTTCGGCGAGAGAGAATATCTCCAATCCTTTAGAGGAAGAAATCAGGCCGGAAACATCGATGGAAAGATCGGAGATGGCGGAAGATGAAAAACCGAGCGTGGAAGAGACTATGGAGAAGCTGAAGGAGGCCCGGACATCTTTTTCTCTAAAAAAATATGCTAGGGATAGTTCTTGGGAAAGAATAAAAAGCGTCCTTGGAGGAAATGTGGGAAAAGAACATATCGACTTGGAAATTGAGCAGATGAAAGAAGCTTACAATCGATCTTTAGCAGAACATATGCAAACTCGCTTGGCAGAAGCAGAAAATTTACCGGATGAGCAAAAAAAAGCACTGGCCGAAGAACTTTTTATATTTAGACAAGAAGAAGCAGGAAGGTTATTGGATGAAAAAACAAAACTCAAATCAGAAAAAAAAGGCAGCTATGCGCTTATAAAGGGAGTGAAAAATGTCGGCGGATGGCTAGTTAATAATGAAACCGGCAAAAAGGTGATGACGGGCGTCGGCTTGGCCGGAACAGCTATAGGAGGCTTATCAGCAATTGTAAGAAAGGCTATGGTTGAATCGCCTAAAATTGCGATGAAGATGGGAGCAGAAGAGGAAGGAAAGGTTGTTAAAGGATTGGAAAAAGTCGCAGAAATAGGAAAATTTATTACTCCGATGGGAGTCGGAAAAGCAGCTGCTGGATTGGTTGAAAAATGGCAAAAGTCAATTCAAGAATCGCATCAGGAAAAGAAAAAAGATAACTTCGAAAAAATGAGCGCTGAAGAACAAATGATGGCGCTTATGGATTTTAATAAAAAATCTTTAGATAAATTGATGGGGATTTTGAGCAGCAAGAAGGCGGCTATGGTTGTTGGCGGCATGGCGAGTATCGTGGTCTTTATGATGACAATGGAAGCCGGAGAGGCGGTGGCAGCAGTTAAGGATGGAATAGGTGAATTTAATTTTGGCGGAGCCACGGAGCATCTTCAAAATGTTTCAAATAGTTCCGGAATAAAAGATGCGATTTCTGAGCATGCTCCATTTCCAAGGGGAGTTGTTACTGAAGAGATGATGGCAGAAAGAAATTTGGATGCGAGACTGGAAGAAGAAATAGAAAAGATCGATCCTTTTAAAAATAATGAAATAGAAAGCCAGCCTGATAATATGCCGGTAGATAGAGCAATGGAATCAGCTGCAAAGACAGCTGAAGCTCCTGTAAATTTGCCGGTAGATAGCAAAGCTGAAGTTGCTTCTAAAACAGTTGAGCCAAAAATAAAAGTTAATGATAATATAAAAAGCGGATCAATTAATTTTGGTTCAAGCAACAAAATGCCGGAGCCCGAATCTATTCCGCGTACCGGAACTGTCAGATCTGTCTTTGAAAAGCAAGTCCCAGTATCAGAGACGGTCACCCAGAACGGTTCAATGCAGCCAGAAGCTTCTCATCAGCAACCAGCTCCTTCAAGACATTTAGAAGAAGTTCGTCATGATGTTGTCGAAAGCAATTCGACTGAATCAACTCCAAAACCGGCAAATGTGCATGGAGATAAACATGAGTTTGCAGATAAACAACCGGATCCGAATAAAATACCTTTCAATCAGCATAAAGGATTTGAAGTAGGCAGAATTGTTCCCAATGTTCCTGGAGCTGAAAATATGACAATGGCTATTTTGAAAGAAAATCCTATTTTTGCCGAAAAAATAACGCGGGTTGAAGAAGCAGCCAAAGTTTATTTTGGTGAAGCTGGAAATTCTCGGCCGAACGAAAGAGTAAGCAGTTTTCTTACAAGATTGGAAAGAATGTCTAAGATGCAAGGAGTGAGGCCGGATGATATTTTTAAAAGAGTAATATAAATTTAAAATAAAAATATGAATGATGAAATAACACAAGGACAAAATATTCGCGAAATGGTAGAAAAAGAATTTGGATTTGATAATCTTAGCGACGAAAAACAGCAAGAATTAGTTTTAAAAATGACCGAGTCTGTCATTAAGCGAGTTCTAGTTGAGGCTTATATAAAGCTGAGTGATTCGAAAAAACAAGAGTTTGATAAGATGATGGAAAACACCGGCACATTTGATCCTGGAAAGGCGGAAGAATTCTTAAGAACAAATGTTAGGGAATATGATGATGTTGTAAAAGAAGCCATGGAAGAATTGAGAAAACATATATCTTAATATTGCAACTCGCCAGGATTTAGTATTCTGATAGACTCTTCATAATTTATTCTTTGCTGGCATGTTTGTGTTGATATGAACCCCCTGTGGACAACTCTCCC
>DPJH01000008.1:3128-4521 GCA_003543115.1 Candidatus Moraniibacteriota bacterium | reverse complement strand
ATGATTTAATCGGCCTCGGCAATTATATAAATTACTTATTCAGGTTTCAAAGTAAAAAATAATCTAATTTATTTCTATGAAAAAATGTATCAAATGCAATAAATTGATCTCATCGACCAGCCAATATTGTTTGAATTGCTGGAACAAGAAAATACAGTTGGACAAAGTCCTCTATGGAACCAGGCCTTGTCCGAAATGCGGAAAGACAATCATTACCAAGAATTGGAGCTGCTGCGTCAAATGCAATAAAAAATAATTTACGTAAATAATTACTTGCATAAATTCAAAAAATGTCTAACTGGCCAGCATATATAGAAAAAACCAAAAACAAACACCCGCGTCCTCTTTTAGTACGGGCAATGGAATATGTTGAGCATAAAGATAGCGCGTTGGATGTTGGAGCGGGGGCGCTGAATGACTCTAGGTTTTTATTAGAATCAGGCTTTCGGAAAGTCATTGCCCTGGATATTGAAGCGGTACCGGAAGTGAGCCAGAGTTTTGATAGGAATATTTTCAGTTTCCAAAAAAGTGCCATAGAGGATTTTGATTTTCCAGCCGATTCATTTGATCTCGTCAACGCACAGTTCGTTCTGCCTTTTGTGCGCAAGAGCGAGATTGGAAGAGTGATGGATGCCATCAAAAAATCTCTGCATCCGAATGGAATTTTTGTCGGTCAGTTCTTCGGACTCAAGGATAGCTGGGCTGGTGGCAAGGACGTGTCAGCTTTTTCAAGGAAGGAAGTCAAAAAATTTCTTGAGGGATTGGACATTATATATTTTGATGAAGAAGAAAACGACAATAAAACGCTCCTCGGGCCGGTGAAACATTGGCACATCTTTCATTTTATTGCTAAACGGAAATGAATCAAGAATTATTAATTATGCAACCAATTATTTACATCAGAATCCTCAATAGAACAACACTCCGACATTCTGCAGAAAGCCAGAATGTCATTTCCGGAAATATTTGTGATATAATAAGGGCAATATAATTGATCAAGGGAATTTCCATCAAAAAAATGTTGGCGAAAAAAAGAATGGCAATTGCACCGAGACCTATGAGCTTTAGACAGATGGAGCGCCATTTGAAAGGTGTTGCTAATCATCGTCGGATCGAGATTCTTTTTCTTGTAGCTGAAAGGAACGGCATCACACTGGACGGACTTTGCCAGGCGACAGGCGGCAACTCCAAGACACTGTCCGAACACACCAAGAAACTGGCTCAGGCCGGACTCATTAATAAGGCCTATATTGGAAGAGGAGTGGCCCACTCCATTTCGCCCTATGGCCGCCGTTTTCTGAAATTCATCCAATCATTCTGACAACACTCCGACATTCCCTGCCTGCCGGCAGGCAGGCAGGTGCAGAAAGCCAGATTATTAATTACATAATCA
>DPJH01000008.1:0-3120 GCA_003543115.1 Candidatus Moraniibacteriota bacterium | reverse complement strand
GATTTTGAAATCATCCGGCCGCGGATGCCGCTCCAGGACAATGCCAAATATGCCGATTGGAAGATCCATTTCGAAAAGCATTTTCCATACTTGCGAAACGGCGCCATTCTCATCGGGTCATCTTTGGGAGGAACATTTTTAGCCAAATACCTTTCTGAAAACAGACTTCCCAAAAAGATCTTATCAGTCTTCTTGGTCTGTCCACCTTTTGACAATACGGTCGAGGGAGAGGACCTGGCGGGCGGTTTTCACCTCGGAGCAGACCTCTCTTTGATGGAAAAAAATTGCAAGAACCTGTATTTGCTATTTTCCCAAGACGATGGGATTGTTCCTGTTTCCCATGCTGAAAAATATCGGAAGAAGCTGAAAAAAGCCAGTATCATCATTTTTGAAAGCAAGAACGGCCATTTCAGAATTCCTGAATTTCCCGAAATCATTGAAATGATAAAGGCAGATTCGAAAAAACAATCACGTAATTAATTACTTGCATAAAAACCTATATATAATATCAAAGAAAAACTCGATTCATTCAAGAAAATAGTCATTGAAAATTGCAATAGGGATGACTTTGAATATCGGGAATGGTTTGTGAAAGATCATCTTAGTATATAATTTCTTACATAAGAAACATGACAATCCTAACTAAATTGACACAGAAAGATTTTGAAGAAATATTGCTGCGTTACAGTATTGGGAAATATAAAGCGCATGAGCATATATCCTACGCGCTGCAAAACACGGTATTCATCCTAAACACAACTAAGGGAAAATATGTATTAAAAATTTTTGAAAAATCAGAAGCTGATTTTGTGAAATTCCAGATAAGAATCACTGACTATCTTTATCACAAAAAAGTTCCCGTGGCAAGAATCGTTAAATTAAAAAATGGCAGAAATCTATTGATGTATAGGAATAAGTTGATGGCTATCCAGAAATTCGTAGGAGGAAATCCGGCAAAGAAACTCAATAAGGAACTGGCGGGAAACTTAGCTAAAAACTTGGCATTAATGAGTAAGCACCTCTTGAAATTGAAGCTCAAAGGAATTTTTATGTGGAGCAATGATCATGAATTTGAGACAAACACGGATATAGAAAATATAGAAAAAATTAACTTTGTGGGTTATGAAAAAAAACTTTTGGAAGAGATAGGAAAACTGGATCGAAATAACTTAAGGAGAAGCGTGATTCACGGCGATTTTCATGAGATGAACCTATTGACTGAAAATAATGAGCTAAGAGCGATCATAGATTGGGACGATGCGCATGAAGATTACATTTCCTATGAAATTGCTGTTTACCTTGTAAGTTACTTTGATGCAGTCAGTATTAAGAGAAGCAAAGAATATATCGAACTATTTTTTAAAGAATTTCAAAGATATATTAAATTGAATGAAGAAGAAATAAAAGCAGTATATTATTTCATGAAACAGAGGCTTATTGGAGTTATTTTTTGGCATCAAAATCAGAAGAAGATTCATAAAAATTTTGAAAAAAGATTGGATAGATCGATGAAAAAATTAATAACGCGATATGTTGCCTTAGAAAATATTACATTAGATGAATTTATGCAATTAGCAGAAAGAAAGTCGACATCTCAAAAACACCATCGTGCAGAATTGAAAAACAAAAAAAACCTCTATTCAGTCATTGTGCAGGATTAAAAAACGACATGATCTGAGGCTAAAAAAATATTGACTTTTGCCGGTCTGAATGATATATATATGGCAGACAGTCGGATCATTCAGATGTTTTATTTTCTCAAAATTGGAGGTAGATATGATGTATCTAGTCCCGATGTTAAAAGACATCACCACTTTGGAGGTTGACGCTATCGTCAATGCTGCAAATGAATCGCTACTTGGCGGCGGCGGAGTGGATGGCGCTATCCATAGAGCAGCTGGACCAAGACTTTTGGCTGAATGCCGAACGCTTGGCGGAGCAAGAACTGGTGAAGCCAAGATAACCAAGGGATACAATCTTCCAACAAAGTTTGTCATCCATACTCCAGGACCGATTTATGGACGGAACAATGGCCAAGATGCAGAACTCCTGGCCAGCTGCTACCGTGAGAGCCTCAAGCGTGCCCAGGAAAATGGCGTCAAAACGATCGCATTTCCCTGCATCTCCACCGGTGCCTTCGGCTATCCCAAAGAGGACGCAGCCCGCATCGCCATCGCCACAGTGCGAGAATTTCTCACTGAAAACCCTGACTGCGGCCTCGAAGATATCATTTTTTCCACAGCCTCAAGAGGCGATTATGAGCTGTATGTCGGACTGTTGAAATAATCGCACGACTTCTTTAAAAGCCTCTATTATGAGCAGCCACTGCCGTTCCCAGAACCGCAGTGGCTCTTTTTTTATATTGCGGTATAATTGTAGAAGAATAATAGAGTCTTTGTTAATTTCAAATACGCAATCAATTACTTATATCAAAAAACTAGAGACAGAATAATGCGGTCGTCAGAAAATGGAACTTTTTCTGAATTAAGGCGGGTTGCTGAAATTATAAATAGTGGTATAATATCACTATGACAATCTAATACAAAAAGTATGTCTAGGAAAAAAGTAAATGAAAATATAATAATTTACCAAGCTAAATCTGGTGCCATTGAACTTAAGGGTGATTTTTCGCATGAAACAGTTTGGGCAACGCAAATGCAAATAGCTGAAGCATTTGAAGTTAATGTCCGAACAATTAATGAACATATCGGAAATATTATAAAGACCGAGGAGTTGAGCGAAAGATCAACTATCCGGAAATTCCGGATAGTTCAAAAGGAGGGTAAGCGGAATATTGAAAGAGATATTAAACATTATAATCTCGATATAATCTTATCTGTTGGTTATCGAGTTAATAGTAAAAAGGCAACTTTATTCCGCCAATGGGCTACCAAGACATTGCGCAGCTACATCGTGGATGGTTTTGCTGTGAATAAGAACCGGATTGTCAAAAATTATGATCATTTTTTGAGCGTAGTGGAAGATATAAAAAAATTATTACCCAAGAATGTTCTCATCGATTCTAAGGACACTATTGAGCTAGTGGCACTTTTCGCCGATACCTGGCTTTCGCTGGATGCCTATGACAGAGAGGCTTTGCCGAAAGGGAAGCTGACCAAA
>DPJH01000016.1 GCA_003543115.1 Candidatus Moraniibacteriota bacterium | reverse complement strand
TTAGGAGATGTATTTTTTTTGTGATAAGATTAAATCAGCACCTTACCAAAACAAAAATAGAAACAAAAAGTTGGAAGCAGGAAAAAATAAATAAGAAAACACGGAAAGGGAGACTGAAGAGATGAAAATTATTTTTAGAAGTGCCGAATTAAGAGATGTTCCTCAATTAGTATCTCTCGAGAAAGATATATGGGGAAAAGAAGGAGCAGATGAAGGGAAAATAGAATCTAGGATAAAAACTTTTCCAAATGGCAGTATTGTAGCCGAGCTGGGATTAGAAATTCTTGGGTATCAATCTTTTGAATATGTTGGAGACGTTATAAGCGGACCTTGTTTTACTTGGAGCGAAATTACTGATCAGGGAACCATAAAAAGGAGTCATAAAGACGGAGGCGATTTTGGTTATGGCATAAATCTAACAGTGGGAAGAAAAGCTCAGGGTATCGGATTAGGCGAAGCCTTGTCCATTCATGCAGTTAGCCGAGTAACCGAGGATAATAAGAGGGGTTCCCTTTTGGGCTCTCGCATGCCTGGTTTCAGAAAGTATCTTGAAAAGAATCCGGGAATAGACGCGGAAAGTTATATGCGATTAGAGCGAAATGACGCTCCGAGGGATCCTGAATTAAGGTTGTATTGCGCATTGGGTTTTAAAATAATGAAAATTTTACCCGGATATTTTCCAGATCCGGAAAGTCTTGATTTTGGAGTGCTTCTTTTTTTACCAAATGAATTTTATGGAAAAAAAGAAAGGTTTTTTGTTGCTCAAGGGATGAGAGAGGAAGCTCAAAGCATGTTGAAAATGGAGGCTAGATCATGGGAGTAGCGAATTTGTTAGTGCGTGAATATTCTTCATTGGACCTGAGATTTTCATCAGCACTTGGAAAGTCCATGCGCAGAATCACTCTGAATATTCCAGGCGCTGGATGCGAATATCAAAAGAAAACCGGCGGGTGTATGATGTGCGGTTTTCATGTGGCTACTAACAAGTATTCAAGAGGAAAATTATTGCCAGTATGGATTTTTCAACTGCTCAGCATATTGGCATGGAAATTCTACGCTAAGGAAAAGCCATCTGAACTTTTTGTTTATAATGGAGGAAGTTTTTGGAATGACCGAGAAATTCCGAGGGCTTTTCAAAGATGGCTTTTTGGATATATTGCTTTTCAAAAAAGTATCCAAAGAGTCATGGTAGAAAACCGCTGCGAATACATAACCGGAGAAAAAATCAAAGAAGCAGTTACTTTTTTGGGAGGCAAAGAATTGCTTGTTGGGATAGGCTTGGAAAGTTCTAATGATTATCTCAGAAATATAATTATCAAGAAAGGTTTGACCCGAAAAGATTTCGAAAGAACCGTCAAATTAATCAATGATAATGGAGCCAGGGTAGCGGCTTATATATTCCTGAAACCGCTCGGATTAACAGATGAAGAGGCGCTTGAAGATGTAATTTCCACAATAAAATATGCTCTTTCAGTGGGAGTTTTTGAAATCAACGTTTCTTGTGCTTTTATCCAAGAAAAAACTGAAATGGCAAAGGCATATTTGGCCGGAAAATTTGTTCCGCCTAAGCTGAATGTTGTTGTGGATTTAATCAGTTCAGCTAAATCCAATAATTTGCCGGTGAACATAGGAGGATTTGATGATTATCCTCCTCCAATCGACATTCCTAAAAATTGTGAAAATTGCTCGCCATCCTTCTATGATCTCATAGAGAATTTTAGAAAGAATGGGGTTTTGGGGGAGATTCCTCAGTGCAATTGTCGCGCTATCTGAGATTTTTAGAGCTATTTCGACTAAAGAGGTCTTTTGCATTGCAAATAGGCCTCTTTAATATTATTATTAGAATATGGAAGAAAAACTCAGTTTGTTGTTAGATTTTTTTATTACACTCACAATGGGCGGACTTGGCTTTATCGTATATTATCAACAAAAAAAATCTTTCACCAATAAATTATTTTTATTATTTACAATTTCCCTCGTAACCTGGGTAAATTTTAATTTTTTTGAAAATTGGGTTAAGGACGAATCCTTGGCAAAAATTTTTCTAAAGCTAGATTTTATGTCTGCTCCTATCGGAGTTTTCTTTATCTCATTATTTCTTGTCAACTTTCCTCGTCCAGAAAGCCGAATTACCCTCAAGAAGAGTCTGTTTTTATTTGCTCCGGCTTTTCTTGCTTCATCTTTTGCGGCTTCCGATTTGATCATAAAAGATGTATTTTTTGAAAATGACAAGATTGGATTTTATGATGGCACTTTTTTTTATTTATACGCACTGGTGATCGTTGGATATTCCTTTTTTGGTTTAGGAGTCTTGTCTTGGAGGATAAAAAAAAGCAATAAAAAAGAGAAAAAACAGATGAAGCTTATTTTGTGGGGCTTCTCGATAATGCTAGTTTTTTTTATGGTTTTTAACTTAGTTTTACAGAATTATGTTTCAAAAGTCATATTTCGAGTTAATACATTTAGTCCTATATTGCTTATTGTTATAACTGGATACGCTATTTATAAGCATCAATTGTTCAATATTAAGGTGTTTTCCGCTCAATTAATGACTCTTTTGATTTGGGTTTTTATTTTTTTGCAGTTCTTTTTTATCAATAATTGGATGAATTATGTGGTAACTTCGATTACTTTTTTTATTGCTGTTTTCTTTGGTATTCTGCTGATAAGATCAGTTAAGAATGAAATTGATAAAAAAGAAGAACTGGAAATTGCCAATAATAAACTATTGAAGATGGATGAGATAAAATCTGAATTCATTTCCATGGCTTCCCATCAGCTGCGCACGCCTCTCACCAGCATGAAAGGATTTTTGTCTATAATGAAAAAAGGGGTTTATGGAGAAGTGCCGGAAAGTTTGAATGAACCGGTAAGATTCATTGAAGCCGCCAATGACAGATTGATCATGCTGGTAGAAGACATGCTCAATGTTTCTCAAATTGAAGCTGGAAGGATGTCGTTCAATTTTAAAAAAGAAAATGTGAATGAAGTGGTCCAAGAGATATTCCATTCTTTTACTGTGATGGCACAGGAAAAAAATTTGAAATTAGAAATAAGCCTCGCCAAAAGATTGCCAAAAATTTCTATGGACTATGGAAAAATACGGGAAACCATTTCCAACATAGTGGATAATGCCATTAAATACACCCAGTCCGGAAGCGTAAGGATGGAAACCATAAGAAAAGAAAATGTGGTGCAAATTGTCATTTCTGATACTGGAATAGGGATTGATAAGAAGGGATTTGAATTTTTGTTCGATAAATTTGCCAGAGGAGAAAAAGCGCAAGAAATAAAAAAGAGCGGAGTGGGGCTGGGATTGTATCTGGGGAAAAGGATTATTGAGGCCCATCAGGGAAAAATTAAAGTCAAATCGGAAGGAAGAGAAAAAGGCGCTATTTTCACAGTGGAACTTCCTATAGACAAGAAATAATAATATTTGCGAAAAACAAAAATCCCGATGCGCGGGATTTTTGTTTATTTCAAATTTGGCTATATCCGATATCCGATTCCGCGGACAGTTTCGATCAATGGTTCCAGGTTATCAATATTCATTTTTTTTCGAAGCGACCTGACATGCACGTCCACAGTGTTGGTGAATGGGTCGGCATTAGTGTCCCAAACATGCTCCAGGATCATGCTGCGGGTAAGGATGGTTCCGGGATTCCTCAAGAAATATTCCAGAAGAGCCATTTCTTTTTTTCGCAGAGAAAGGACTTTTTGAGCTCTGATGACAATATGTTTTTCAAGATCAATGATGACATCTTTGTATGAAAACTCTGTACTGCTGCTTTGAGAATTATGACGCAGAAGAGCTCTGACACGAGCTATCAGCTCTTCGATGGCAAAAGGCTTGGTCAAATAGTCATTGGCTCCATTGGCAAAAGCTTCCACTTTTTTTCCTACGTCTTTTTCGGCAGTAAGCATAAGGATAGGAAATTTCCTTCCAGCATCGCGCAGATTCTTGCAGACTTCAATGCCATTTTTATAGGGAAGGTTGTAGTCGATAATGATAATGTCATAATCATTGGTACGAGCCATGTATTCTCCTTTTTCTCCTTCATTGGCAACATCCACAGCAAAAAGTTCAGCCTCTAGACCCTTTTTTGTAAATAGTGCTATTTCTTCTTCATCTTCAATGAGGAGAATCTTCATGGTTTTATCTTGAGAATTACTATTATTTATAACAACATATAATAGCATACCTGCAATATTTTGTCAATGGATNNATGACTTTTGGCTTTTCTAAAGCATATTTTATAATATTTAATTTTGGCTTAATCTTCAGTTAATCTTTATTTTCGGAAAGTTTAATGTTTATTTAATCATGATTTTAAGTTGATCTGTTAGTATTCAGTCAGTGGAAACTAATTTTAAGGGGGGAACCTTAAAAACTTAATAGAAATGGTGAGTGAAATGTCCGAATTACTATTGTCGAAGTTGGGTGTTTTTGATCCTTTCTTAGAAGGATTATATCTTAAAATGGAGGCGATTAGGCGTAATTCTAGCAGAGCGAAAGAACTGTTGGAAAAAATTGAAAAAAGGATCAATAGAGAAAGCATCATACCTTCAACCATAAGGATAATCGGACTCATAACCAAAGGAGCTCTTGAATTTTTAAGTTCTGAAAAAAGGCCTCATAAATTCCAGTTCCTTGCTCATGATCTTAGGAATCCTCTTACGGTGATTTCCTTGAGAGTTCCGTTAGTGAATGAATATCTGAAAAAAGAAAATTATGAGGCAGTCAGAAATTCTTTTGAAGAAATGGAAATAGCATCTTCCAAATCTCAAGATATGATAACGGCTGCTAACCGTAAGGTTGCAGGAGAGGAAGAAGGTCTTGATGCAGCTGCGGGTATAGAAAGGAAAATGGAGGACTTGATAAGATCAGCTTCTGAAATGGTTGCGAATAAGAAAAAAGGAGATTTTCAGGTGTATCTTAACATCACCCCGCTGACTATCCGTAGATATGTCTCGGATTTGGATAGGGTGCTCCAGAATCTCATAGGCAATGCCTTTGAGGCGATAGCTGGAAAAGATTATAAAGACGGAGACCCTTCTTTAAAAATATATTCTAGCATCGTCCGAAAAGAAGATATCCTTAAAATCGAAATCGAAGACAACGGAATCGGAATGACTCCGGATGTGCTCGAAAATGCATTTGAAAAACGATTTTCAACCAAAAAAGAAAAAGGAGACAAAGGTCTTGGACTCTATTATTGTAGAAAAATAGTAGGAAAGATGGGTGGGTCTTTGGTCTGCGAAAGCATTCCGGGCAAAAGAACCGTTTTCATCTTGGAGATTCCTCTGGAGGCAATTCAATGAATGCTGACACTGAGAAAATTGTGGGAACAGAAAATCGTTCCCATTATATGGAAGGATTGTTAATGGATAAAGATAAAGACACAAGATGCTACTATTGTCAAAAGATTCCAGTATGCATCAAGTGTGGAAAAGTGTTGTGTGAAACTCCTGGCGAAGCAGGTTGCCATCTCTGCGGGCACTTTAAGACACCGGAAGGGCCCAAATGCTTAAAGTGTTATGACAAAGATGAAAAAGGAGGTGATCATTGCAAAATTTTCCTTTGGTCATAATGAATAGGGCCGCTGACGAGCAAGTCTCGTCGGCGGCCATTTTTTTTTATTTAATTTTGCTTTAAGGCTTCTCGTTCTTAATGATCTTAGGCTGCATTGATTGCTGGATAATCTAGAATTGCTCTTCTTTTTTGATAATAGTCATATAGAGAGTGGGCACAATAAAAAGTGTGAAAAAAGACGAAATAGAAAGTCCGAAGATGACCACTGATCCCAGAGCTGTCCAAGTTTCATTGGAAAGGGTGATGGGAATGATGCCGGCAATGGTGACAATGGAAGTGATGAAGATGGCTTCCAATCGTGATTTTCCGGCGTCCAAAATTGCCTCTTCAAAAGGAATGCCGGTTTTGATGTTGAGGTTGATTTTGTCGATGAGAATGATGGCATTTTTAACTACGATTCCAAAGAGAGCTAGAATTCCGATAAGTCCCGGAAAGCTCAGGCTGACATTTAAAATAGCCATGCCAATAAAAACACCGATAAGAGCCAGGGGCAAGGTCACCAGAACTATGAATGTCTTTTTGAAGGAATTGAATTGGATAACCAAAGTGGAAATAATAAGAAGAGCGGCAACGGCCATGGCTCGGATAATGGATAAGACTGATTCCGTGTTCTCTTCATTTTCCCCTCCATAGGTTATTTCATATCCTTCCGGCAAAGAATATTGCTGGGCAACTTTTTCTTGGAAATCCTTCACTACCTGAGTGGCATTGGTCGTTCCGCTTACGTCCGATGTAAGAAGAACGGTTCTTTTTTGATCAATGCGGGTTATTGAATCTACCGAGGGAATCAGTCTTATCTCGGCAAAGTCTTTGAGAAACACAGATTGATTTTGATTATTGAGAATCTGCAAGTTTTGAATATCGGACAAAGTTTTGATATTTTTTTCTTGAAGGCGTGCAATAACGTCAATATCTTTATTTTCTCGGATAATGGTAGTGACAGTCGTTCCAGAAATGGCGCTCCGTAAAGTGCTTCCCACTATAGTTGAATCGACTTCATAGAGCTCCATTTTAACCGGATCAAGAGAAAAAGTATATTCAGCCGGAGCATCTCTAAGCGATATATCGCTGTTAACTGTGCCAGGAATAGAATCGATGATAGGCTTGAGGTCGTGCGCTATCTTGTCCAGAGTCTGTAAATCTTCTCCGGCAATTTGAGCTTGAAAAGCGCTGCCTGAAGGCGGTCCCCCGGTTGGCGCAAAAACGGTGATAACCGCTCCTTGAATATCAGAAATATCTCGGCGTATCTGTTCTGATATCTCGTAGGCTTTGATATCTCGGCTATCAGTATCGGTGAGTTTTAAAACAATGGAGGCTGTGTTGGATGACGGGGCTCCTGAATCACCCATTCCTCCTCCATCTATTCCCGGACTGCCTACAATAGTGGAAAAATTAACAATATTGGGCGTGCGCAGCAGTCTTTCTTCTACTTGGGAAATAATCTTATCTGTTTGATTGATGTTCATACCGACAGGTCCGCGCAAGCTGATATAGATTTCTTCACTATCAGAAGCAGGGAAAAACTCGGATTTGACAATGCCTAAAACAGGCAGGGAAACTGCAAATGCGAATAGGAGGAAAGCGGAAAGCAATGTAAGCAGGCGTCTTTTTTTCGTGCGGGTAATAAGGCGCAAATATTTTTCGTAATAAGGAAGAACCCTGTCGAAGTGAATGATGCCATGGATGAATTTGCTGGTAAGAGATGAATTTTCCCTGTCTCCTTGGGAAAGAAGCTTTTGCTTTATAAGCTCATCGCTTCGCCACTCTTTTTCTGCCAAGATAAGATTCCTTTCCAGGATTTCTTTGCCTCCTGTGAAATACCAAAACAACATCCAAATGGTTATTACCAAGGAAAAGAATGCGAAAAAATAGGCGTAATAGGAATGAAGAGAAATAGAGAAAATTCCTATGGACAGAATAGAAATAAAAATTAGAAAAAAGAATTTTTTAGTGAGTCTGACTCTTTCCAGCACTGCCGCTAACGGATGGTTGATCATAAGGGCGATCAGCAGGGAAGATATGAGGGTAACAGAGACAGTGATCGGAATGGATTTGATAAACTGCCCGATCATGCCGGAAGCCATAAGAAGCGGCAGAAAAGCCCAAGCGGTAGCCAAAGTAGTGGAAAGAAGAACTACCTTGAAATCATTTAAAACAAGCAAAACGGCTTCTTCAGGGGTAAACTTGCCTGTTTTCATATATTGCTTCGTAGCCGAAACCACCACAATGGCGTCGTCTACAAGAAGCCCTAAAGAAAGAAGCAGAGAAAAAATAGACAGGAAGTTGAGAGATATTCCCGTGATATACATCACTCCGAAGGTGCTGAAAAAAACCAAAGGAATGGCAATTCCTGCTACGAAAGCTTCTTTAAGCCCGACAATCAGGAAAAGCAAAGCGACCACCAATATCAAGGTAAGGAGGAAATCGTGGGTTAATTGATTAAAATCTTTGCGGATCTGAGTGGCTTGATTGACGCTGTCGTCATACGTTATGCCTTCAGGAAAGGTTTTCAGCATCTCATCGATTTTTTTGTGGGAAGTGTCCACGGTATCAATGATCGATCCTCCGGTTCTCTTGATAAGCTGAAGAGTGACCGCATTTTGCGGCGGATTATTATTTATGGAAAAGCGAGAATAGACAGTCTTTTCTATGGCTTTTTCTTTAACTTCAGCAATGTCTTTAAGATAAACAATAGCTCCCGAGGAAGTGTGCAGGATCGGAATTTCTCCTACAGCCTTGGCATTATAAAATCTTCCGTCAGTCCGCACTGAATAATTGAATTCTTCTCCTTCAAAACTTCCTGATGGAATAGCGATATTAGAAGAAGAAACAGCATTGTTAGCTTGATTTAAGGATATGCCGTAGAATGACAATTTCTCACTGTCATAGGCTATTTCTATTTCTGTCTGATCTCCTCCTGAAATCTTTACTTCGCGAACATCAGGAATTTTTTCCAGCTCGTCTTGAATTTTTTCCCCATAGCTCCGCAGGGTAAAATCGTCGTAAGGTCCGATAAGGGCGAAGGTTACAATCGGGGTGTCATCGAAAGAAATTTCATTGACTTCAGGGTCGTCAGCGTCTTCAGGAATATCTTTGCGCATGTCTGGAATCTTATCCCGCAATTTACGCACGGAATTTTCAATGTCTTCCGCCGCATCAAATTCGACCACTATCGATGAAAAAGAATTGGAAGAAGTGGAAGATACTTTTTCTATCCCGCTGACGCCTGATATGATCGATTCGATTTTCTTTGTCACTAATTCTTCCATGTCGGCAGGCGAAACTCCCGAATAGGAAGTGCTTATGACAGCCATTGGTATTTTCACTTCCGGATTAGACTCGCGCGGCAGCTGGGAAAATGAGAAGATTCCCCAGCCGGAAATAAGAATGATCAGGAGAACTACCACTCTAAAATTAGAAACAAAAAAATTGAGCCAAGTTTTTTTAAGTTCCGGAGAAAATTCCAGCTTATCCAGATAGGCAGAATCTGTGCTTTGAATGGGCGTATCTTGTGATTTTTTATGATCCATATGTTTGATATCAAAAAGATATATAGCGAACTAAAAGTTATTTTCAATAGAGACGGTTTCGCCTTCGCGCAAGACTTTATTGCCTTTGATAATAATCAGGGTTTCTGGAGAAATAGATCCTGATATCTCGGCATTTTCTCCGATAATCCTTACAACCTCTACAGTTATTTTTTTAGCAGTATTGTTTTCTGCAACAAAAATATAGTTTTCATTTTGAGTTATGGTAATAGCGGAAAGGGGAAGAATGAAATTTTTATAATTTTGAGGTTCGTGTTTCCTCTCCAGGGATATCGTAACAATAGTGCCTAGCGAAAGAGAAGAAGCATCTTGTTTTTGAGGATAGGCTTCAACAAGAAATCTTTTTGTTTGCGGATCAGCTTGAACCGAAATATTTTTTATGGCAGCTGATATTTCTTTTTTTGCAGAATCAGTAACGGAGACTTGCTGTCCCGGCAGAAAAGAGGTTTTTTCTGTCTGATCTACATAAAACTGTATTTTTAGATTTGAAGTTTTGCTCAATGTAGCTATTGTCTGTCCTGCGGAAACAAAGTCTCCTGCAGAAACATTTTTTCCTATGACAAAACCATTGATAGGACTTGTGATAATATGATTATCAATAGCGCTTTGAAGATCTATTTTAGCGGATTCATATTCCAATTTGGCTATTTCTTTTTCTGTTTCGGCGGTTTCTTTTTCCAGTTTGGTGGAAGTGTCCGATTTTTTAGCCTCGCGATAGGCATCTTTAGACAGGCTGTATGATTCCTTCGCTTTCTCTTTAGAAATTTCAGACTGTTGAATTTCGGATGATCGAAATCCCTTATCGCCGACGCCTAATCTTCCTGCATCATCTATGCGGGCCAAAAGCGATCCGGTTCTGACAAAAGAACCGATCTGCAAAGGC
This sequence comes from Candidatus Moraniibacteriota bacterium, assembly GCA_003543115.1. GTDB lineage: Bacteria > Patescibacteriota > Minisyncoccia > Moranbacterales > UBA2206 > UBA8518. The sequence continues at coordinate 4,730 of DPJH01000016.1, read as the reverse complement.
GCATTGGTGATTACTCCTGAAGTTCGGGCAACAATAGAAACTTCCTGGTCGCCAACCACCGAAGCCGGGTAGCTCTTTTTTTCAATAATGGCTTTGCTTTTCTCGCTGCTTTGAACGTTTATTTTGGTCGGATTGTGCTTGGCTTCTTCTGTCGGGACATCATTTTTCTTGGAGAAATAGAATACTGCTGCAAACAGGGCTATGATTGCAAAAGCAAATAAAATAAATTTTTTCTTATTCATATGTTTGAATATATCTTTTTGAATTGAAGAGGTTAGTTTTTAAATAGTTTTTCCAGTTCATTTTCTCCGGAATCAAGAATATCATTAAGTTTTTTGAAAAAAATATCATGCTGCTCGATTTCTTTCCGGGTAAGTTTTTGCGCAAAGGAAATATGGGCTTTTTTAAATCTTTTTTCTATATCTTCCAGTTTTTCCCCGCCTAATTTAGTCAATCGGATATTTACTTTGCGCTTGTCGGTCTTGTTGCTGGCGTAATTTCTTTTGATATATCCTTCTTTCTCTAAAAAATTCAGGCGTTGGCTGATGTTGGATTTGGTAGAACTGGTTATTTCGATCAAGTCGCTAGGGGATAAGGAAGGATTAAAACTGAGCGCTTTTAGAATTTTCATGCTGACAGAAGAAAATCCCATAGGTTGAAAAACATATTTGTTCGCAATGGCTTCAAACCTATGAGCCAGGCAAATAATGGATTGGATCGGAGAGAGGTTATCTTTTTTTTCCATAGAACAATAAATAACAAATTAACACCTAAATAGTTTATCAATTAACTATTGTGCTGTCAAGCCGCTTGAAAAATATATGCAAACATAAAATCGGGCATACCAAGGCAAAAAAGTATGGATTTGGTGCAATGAAAACAATAAATACTAAATCACTCTTCACAAATTTAAAAATATGGGTTATGATATAAGCTCAATAAATAGTTTGTAATTCTATCAAATTATGGCAAATGATAATGTAGCAGTGAGGTTTAATAATGTTTCTTTTGAATATGGTCATGATAAGCCTATTTTAGATGAGGTTTCATTTGCTTTGCGTCGTGGAACCAAAATTACTCTTATGGGTCAGAACGGAGCAGGAAAGAGCACTATACTTAATCTTATTACGGGAGAGCTGAAGGCGGATGATGGGTCTATATACGTGGACCCTTCTTTGAAAATTGCTTATGCCAAGCAGGTCATACCTAGGGAACAGATGGATCTGACTATGAGAGAGTTTTTTGCAGCTTGTTTTTTTGAGAAGATGTATGATATTGACAGGAGAATTGATGATGTTTTGGATGTGGTGAATCTGAAAGCGTCGCATGACAAAAAGATTGGTGATTTTTCCGGAGGCCAGCAAGCCAGACTTCTCTTGGCTTCAGCTTTGATTCAAGATCCGGATCTTCTGATTTTGGATGAGCCGACAAATAATTTGGATAGAGCTGGCATTGAGCATCTCACTCAATTTTTAATGGAATATCAGAAAACTTGTATCGTTATTTCCCATGACGCAGACTTTCTTAATATGTTTACGGATGGGGTGCTATATCTTGATGTATTCACAAAAAAAGTAGATCAATACATCGGAGATTATTATGTAGTGGTGGCGGAAATTGCGGCGCGCATTGAAAAGGATGAAAGAAAAAACGCCCAATATGAAAAACAGATCCAGGAGAATAAGGATAAAGCCAATTTTTTTGCCAATAAAGGAGGAGGAATGAGATTGGTGGCTAAAAAAATGCGTGAAAAAGCACAGGAAATGGAAGAATCAAAAGTAGCAGTGCGAAGAGAAGACAAAGCCATTAGAAATTTTACGATTCCCAATCAACCTGATTTATCAGGTGAAATATTGCATATTTCTTCCTTTAATATCATGCAAAATCATGAAATAGTTTCTAAAAATGCCAATATTTCTCTAGGAAAAAAACAGCATTTGCTTATTGAGGGCCCCAATGGAATCGGAAAGAGCACTCTTATCGAATCTTTGGCTCGTGGAAAATCTGAGGGAGCAAAGATTGCCGAAGGGGTGAAGATGGGTTATTATCGTCAGGATTTTTCCACTTTGAATTTTGAACACACCGTTCGTGAAGCCTTGCTTTCAGTTATGAAAGCGGAAAATGAGGAGCATATGCGCAGCGTGGCTTCCGGATTTCTGATTGGGAGGGAAATTATAGGAGCCAAAATCGGAACTTTGTCCGAGGGTCAAAAAGGACTTGTGGCCTTTGCTCAATTGGTTCTTTTGGAGCCGGGACTGCTCATTTTGGATGAACCTACCAATCATATCAACTTCCGTCATTTGCCGATTATCGCTAAGGCACTGGATGAATATCAAGGAACGATGATTTTAGTGAGTCATGTAGCCGAATTTGTGGAGCAAATACGCATTGATGAGAGGCTAGATTTAGAGAAATAACGGGGCTTTACAAAGACTTTAAGATATGCTATGCTTGGAATATCACAGTAGCGTGCAGCAGTAGCGTAGTCGAACTTTCTTTGCATGGCGGTATGTGTATTTAATCAATTTGTACTATATCAAAATGGCACAAGGAACAATCAAGAGATTGACTGATCGTGGATTTGGATTCATTGCTATCGAAGGCAGTGATAAGGATCTTTTCTTTCATGCAAAAGAATTGCAAGGAGTGCAATTCAACGATTTGAAAGAAGGCGATGCGGTTCAGTTCGAAATCAGCGAGAGTCCAAAAGGACAAAATGCTGTAAACGTATCAAAAATCTAGTCTAAACCAAAAAAGCCTTGCTTCACGCGAGGCTTTTTTGTTTGCCCAAAGAGGAATTAGGTGCTAGAGTTATTGATAAAACAATAAGAAAACTAGACCTTAGAGTNNTTTTTAAAAATGTAACAACTCTAAGTTAAGGGCGTATAAAAAGATATGGATTCAATTAAAGAAAAATATGATGTAGTTGTCATCGGAGGAGGGCCGTCGGGAATGATGGCTGCCGGAAGAGCGGCTGAGTTGGGAGCGCGCGTTATGCTTTTGGAAAAAAATGAAACTCTTGGAAAAAAACTTTTGATTACCGGCAAGGGAAGATGTAACATCACTCAAGCCGAATTTGATGACAGGGAAATGGTGAAAAAATTCGGAGCCAGGGGAAAATTTCTTTTTTCTTCTTTGGCGGCATTCGGTCCTGAGGAGGTGATAAGATTTTTTGAAGATAGAAAGGTGGAAACTAAAATTGAAAGAGGCGGAAGGGTTTTTCCCGTTTCAGACAAGGCTTATGATGTTTTGCAAGTGATGAAGAGGTATCTTGAAAAAAATAAGGTAGAAGTAAGATATGGAGCGGAAATTCAAGGATTTGAACTGGGTGAAGCATCATCGGAAAAAAGAATAAAAAGCGTTCGCTTGAAAGGCGAAAATGTAAAAGGGGATAAATTCATACTGTGCACTGGTGGAAAATCCTATCCTGCAACCGGTTCTACGGGGGATGGTTATAGATGGGCGGAGGATTGCGGGCATACGATAGCCAATCTTGCTCCGGCTCTTGTTCCCATCAAAATCAAAGAGGCATGGATAAAAGAGGCGCAAGGATTGAGCCTAAAAAATATAGAAATAAAACTTTTTCAAAATGGAAAGAAGCAAGATTCCCGCTTCGGAGAAATGCTTTTTACGCACTTCGGACTTAGCGGTCCCATTGTTTTGGATATCAGCAAGAAAATCGGAGAACTGATGGAAAAAGACGAAGTGCAGATTTCTCTTGATCTGAAGCCTGCGCTTAGCCATGAGCAGCTGGATGAACGGATTAAAAGAGATTTTAAGGAAAATATCAATAAGGATTTTATAAACTACTTGCCGGAGCTTTTACCTCAAAAAATGGTGACTGCAATTTTGCATTTATCCGGCATTCCGGAAAGGAACAAGATAAATTTTGTTACCAAAGAGCAAAGAAAATTTCTAGTTAACTTGCTTAAGGATCTGCGTCTAACCGTTGAAGGAACGACTGGGTATAATCAAGCCATTGTAACTAGCGGAGGAGTGAATTTGCGGGAAGTAGATTCCAAAACCATGCGATCAAGGCTTGTCGGAAATCTTTTCTTTGCCGGAGAAATCCTGGATCTCGATGGTCCGACCGGAGGTTATAATCTTCAAGTGTGCTGGTCGACCGGCTACGCTGCCGGAACCTATGCCGCAGAAGAAATCCTTTAAAATAGGCCTTGCTTATAATGCTTTCCAGGCTGATTTATTTATGCTAAAATATTAAAATGTTAAATTATTAAACTATTTTATTATTATGCAAGACATGCAAACAGTTTTTAATGAGATCCGCGAGATGAAAAAAGAGATGAAAGGGATCCGCGAGATGTATAAGGATGCTCTGGCGCAGACTGATGATTATGAAAAAATCGTCGAAGAGGCCAAGTTGTTGCGCGACAAGAAAAAACAGATCGAAACCAAGGTGCAAGGCCAAATGGGAAAGTCCTATGAGAAATTTGAGGATCTAAAAAGCGAAGTTGTAGCCAACGAAGAGCTTCTTAATGATATCGCTATGACCACTTTGATGGACGGGAAAACGGTGGAAGTGGTAGATGAATTCGCCAATAAATATGAGCCTGTTTATGTTGTGAAATTCAAGAAGACCAACGAAATAAAAACTGAAGAAAAAGCTTAGGTTTCGCATGAAAATAGAAAGAACAGCTTGTGTCTGTTCTTTCTTATTTATTGCGGTAGCAACAGGCTAAATATCTATCTATTGAATATTTTTCCGATAT
>DPJH01000021.1 GCA_003543115.1 Candidatus Moraniibacteriota bacterium | reverse complement strand
CCGATGCCGGCGGAGCAGGAATTGGTATAGACGCCGGAGACGGTGCCGTATTCAATTTGACGGGCGGGATTGTCATTTCCTGTATCAGCTATGTTTCCGTTAGCCTGAGCTGAAGCGGGAGTGATATTGGAAACTGCTTGAGTAGAAACTGAAGAAGAAGAAATGTTAACATAGGACACTGAAACATCAGAAAGCGTGGGGGTGTTTTGTCCATCAGCAGAGCTAAGAATAACTTTATATTGAAAATATTGGTCATCGGATTTATCTTTCTGAATATCATCTATGGTTTCTCCCCCGTTAGGATCAGTGAAATAGGCGGAAGAGTCACAAGTTCCTATGGTAGAATTATCTGGTCCACACCATGGTCCCCAACTAGATCCGTCTGAAGAAGTTCGGATTTGGAATTGGATGTCAGTGTTAGCAGGAAGAGATTCGGTCCATTGGATCTTAGAGAGATTGCTACCTACAGTTTGAGTGTTATAGACAGAAGAAATGAGAACTTGGGAGGAAGGGTAATTACCAAGATAGGAAAATTGGATATTATCTAACACTGGAGTCACTGTGCTGTCCGTAGATCCTAGGGAAGATGCAATATCCAATGTTCCAGCCGTGAAACCTCCGCCCACTGACCATTCAGACTCAGAAATAGCTTCAAAAGCTGCCTTAGTCATTCCATTTGTATCAATATTTGCTAAAATGGAAGTTTGCCAACTAGAACCGTTCCAATATTTCCAAGAGGAACGATTATCAAAAGATACGAGATATTTAATGTTTGTATTATCTGGGGTAGTTTGAGTAATCGCAGATCCAGTAATAGAGGAAAAATTCGAAGTGTTGATTTGAGAAGTATTAGTTGTAGTTATATAGTACGATTGAGAATCCTTAAGCAATAGATTTGTGTTCGCATCAGATATAAATGCTTGAGCTGGAGGAGTAAAACTAGAAGTATATCTGGCAATATTTGAAATGCGCATACCCGCCATACTTCCATTAAAAAATCCATTGCCTGTCCCTACCTTCATCCTGCCTATGACCGGATTGCTGCTAATATAATTATTCGGATCGCTATAGTTGGAACCATATTGCGTTCCATCTATATATAATTTGGTCACGCCGGAATTCCGGACGACTGCTACATGATGCCATAATCCATCTGATACGATTTTTCCTGAAGTAAGAATGCCGCCACTATTTCCAACAAAAGCGAGATTGCCCGGATTTGGATCAATAGTATTTTGGATATATATCTGCGGAGAGATGTCGGCATTTCCACCGAGACTTATTATTCTTCGCGAATTCCCGCCACTAACACTATGATCCGAAGTTTTGAAGAATGTTTCTATCGTAAAATTTCCCGTTCCTAATGTCACTGGAGCTGTGTTTCCGATCGTGAGATAGGAAGTTGTTCCATTAAAACTGAGCGTCTTATTTCCAACCGGAGTAGTAGTATTTTGCACCGAAGCGCTTCCATATTTAGTAATTGTGTTTGCATAAGAAGAACTGTCTGCGTCAATAGATGTGCCAGTTGGATAAGTTAATTGTCCATAATCCATTGATGGCGGGGTAAAATTGGATGTCCAGCGAGCAACACCCTTGGAAATTCTCACACTGTCCAAATATCCATAAAAATTAACTGAATTAGTACTGCCCATTCTTAATGGCAATGCTGGAAAATTCCACACAGCAGTACTTGCACTCGCCACAGAAGTTCCATTTACATATATTGTCGTTGTAGAGCCAGATTTGACATATGCTATATGTTGCCAGCTATTAGCAGTAATTACATTTGATGTTGAAAGTATTTCATTTATTCCCGCTCTTCCTATGCCTATTTTACCTGAAGAATAAAAGTAAGCGCACCAATTGTTATCTCCGGTTGTTGTCGAAGTTCCTACCAGCCCTGTCCATGCCTGACTTCCTCCGCTTAAAGAGGTAGGATGCATCCAAAAATCTATAGTAAAATCTCCTGAAGTAGGATCAAAATCAGAAGAATATGGCGCTGAAAGATATGAAGATCCGTTAAAATATCCGCTTGCTCCGCCAAATTTGCTTTGCGCAGTCGAAACCTGCGTATTGCCATTATTAGTTACTGTTTTTGCGCTAGAACTGCTATCGGAAAATGTCGTATTGCCATCAGCTCCATTCATACGCAATAACAGTTTTGTGCTAGCATCATTACCACTAGCAGAAACAGCCTTCAGCAAAGCTGTTCCGCCAGAAATATCCGTCCCGCTTGTTGCATCTTGCTGCGAATAGTTCTCAGCAGTATTATAATCAATATTTGCCGTATTTGTTTGTAAACTGAGCTGGAGATCTGCTCCTCCGTTAGACATGTTTATAGCCGCATCCTTTGCCCCATACTGATTCCATCCTGTTTGATTGCTGGCATGGTTAGCAATATTAGAGGTCTGCCCCCCGCTCCAATCAGTCTGTAAGAAAGTAAAGCTGCTTCCAAGAGCATAGCTAGAATTGAAAGTCATTCCTCCAATCAGGAAGATTGCAACAATAAAAGAAGAAAATGATCTTGAAAAAAATTTTTTCCTTTTTCCACTCTTTAAAATGAAAAAAGAACCGAACCCATAGAACCCGCTTCTTACATGATTTATTTTTTTAAATTTAATCCTTTTCATTTTTTTGTAATTGTTTTTTGTTTTTGTTTTTCAGAGAATATTTTTGCACAATCTCTTTATTCTAATTATGCAACAATATGCATTTCTATACAAGGAAAGTTATCCACAGCTATGCAATGGTCTTAGCGAATAAATCTTCGAAACTATCAATCATTTTTTCTTCAGTATATATTCTTGCTGTTTCTATAGAAAATGGCGTTAAATTATTTTGAAAAAATTCGAAATCTTTATGGATTTTTCTTATCATCGAAGCCACAGCCTTGGAGCTTCTTTCAACAATAAGACAATTCTTATTATTGATTGCAAAGTCATTTATCCCTCCAGAATCAGTCGCCACGCATACAAGTCCGCTAGCCATAGCCTCGAGCAAAGTAAGTCCGAAACCTTCTTCTTTTGAAAGATGGAAAAATATATCGCAATTCCTATAAATCTCGCTTAGCTCCCTATCGTCCTTTGGCTTATGGATTATTATATTCTTGTTCTCTTTCAAATCTATGTCTGACTGGGTTGCCACATGCAATTCAAATGGCATATTTTTTAAATTCGAACAAGCTTTCAGCAAAATATCAAAACCCTTATTCTTGTTTTTTATATTGCTGCTCACAAAAAGCAATCTCAGCTTTTCATGTTTCTGTTTTTGTTTTCCTGGTTTGAATAAATTTGAATTTACAAACGGAGGTATGATTATTGCATTATTATCAAACCTTGTCTTAATTTCTTTCTGCAGATAGGAAGATGGCGTGATTATAGGTATATTTAATTTATAAGCTTCATATGATATTGCATTTAAAATTTTTAGTGATGGTTTTTTAAATTCTTTAGCTTCATTGGCTTGAGCAAGAAAAACAGTCTTTCCTTTGTCATTATTAGCTATGCATGGGAGAACCGTATATACCCAATTAGCAAGATAAATATCGCAGGCAGGCAAGTTATTAGATAGTTTATTGATTCCTTTAAAAATAAAATTGACCGGATCTTTCTTGTCTGCGCTAAAAGGCACGCTTATCAGATTGACCTTTTTTGACAATTCAAAGGGAACTAGCTTTTTCCCCAAATTAACTATATTCACTGCATGGCCCCTTTTAACCAGGTTGTTAGCAAGAACAGTCAAAACTCTATCGCCCCCAGTTTTGCCCAAACCAAATGACGGAATAGTTATAATCATAATAAGTATTTTAAATCAATATATCTATATATTAGTAATAAATGAAGAAAAGTCGCAATTCCAAGATAAGCTTGCAATCCATTTTATTTTCTCAGTACCCCTCCCCATTCAACTACGGTAAAGCCTTTTCTTTCGGGAGTTTTTAATATTTCAGGTTGAACGTCAATTGCATCATCAAGACCCTCATAGTCCATCAATATGCGAATAACACTATCCGGCCTAGGATGAATATTGAGAGGCGCAATTTTATCCATATAATTGTTCCCCATAAAAGTCACAAAATAATATGGTTTGTTTCCAGCAATCATTCTTGGAAGCCAAAAATCCTTGAAATCACCAATCTCTTTCTCAATAAGTCCTGCTTGGGTTAATTTTTCACTTAAGAATTCGTCAAGATTATTTTTTTCAACAATGAATCCTGTTTTTGAAGCTTGAGCGACAATATTTCCTCTGCCTTCCCAGAACAAATAGGGATATATCTTATTATCTGCAAGATTGGTTATTTCTCCACTGGGATCAGCTATGACGCTCCAGCCTTTTTGGTAGGCAGGGTCAGAAACAATCATACCTCCTATCGGAAAAACTTCAACATCAACATTTGTTTTTTCTTGAGGGTAAAGATAGATAACCGGCTTTCCGCACTCTGCCGCTGGAGGATATTTATTGGTGGTGAATTGAAGCAGTCTGTCGAAAGAATCCTTCACAAAAATGATCGGATGATCTTTAACATATTTATCATAACTTATTTTTTCACTCCCATCCTGCCAATAAGCGCCATCGTAAATATTTTTCAATGCTTGGTTATCTTTATTCTTATATTCATAAACATCTTGACCGCTTTCATTCTTTCCAGCAACAATCAAATCGTTCATACTTCCCATAAAGACATCTGCAACATTTCTCGTTCCACATCCGGAGCGATGGGCCTCGTCATATTTATCTCGATCTTCCTTCTCTAGTTTTTCATCATTCTTCCAGGTTATATCCAAGAGCTTGTCCTTATCAAATGAAAGTGCATAACTTTGGGCTGTCCCGTCAGGAAGCTTTATATAAAATGAATTATTATCGGTAAAACTAATCTGACTGGATTTATTCTTTTTTTTATATTTATTTACCTTTTCGACATCTTTCATCCAAACATCCCCCCACTTAATATCAGTAAAGGCCACCGTAAGAAAATCTGTTGAAAAATCATCTATCAAATACGATTTTACAAGAGTCTGATCTTTATTTGGTCCATATAAAAATTCCGGCGATTCTATTTCTTCTATTATCATGTCGTTTGTGAAAGATATCGAGTCATCATCAACCTCAAAGTCGGGATTAGTATAAGATCTTAAAGCATCCAAAGTCGAAAAAGAGCCATATCTTCCTAAAATCAAATAGTTATTATCTTTTTTTAAGAAACTGATTCTCATTGAACCCATTGGGCCGTCTGGTATTGTTTTTGCAATATCAAAATCATAACCTGAATATTTTCCAGATTTTACTTTTCCCACATTCATATAACTGTCAATTGATTGAAAAAGTCCCGCATCCTCAATTTTTTTTGGATTATTCCAATCCATCTGACCTTTTAAAATAGCCTCTGCTTCCCAAAGAGTGGCTATATATAAGTCTTTTTTCTGAGAGATTCGGCTCCCAGACGAATCATAATTATTGTTACCTCCATTACTGCTTAATGCGTTATTAGAAGAGGACGCTTGTTTCTTTGTTTTTAACGCTGAATTTTCAGCAACAAGCTTCATGTTTTTATCATATATTTTCTTTAAAAAAATTCCGCCAAAGACTAAGACAATTATCAAAAAAATCCCGAAACAAATTTCGAAAATTCTCAATATTTTTCTATTTTTATTGAGCCGTTCTTTTTCTTTTAAAGATTCATTTGAAACAGACTCATTTGAGGTATTTTCATTTTCCATTTTTATTATCTAAAAATATAATTAACTATTTTAAGTATATACTCAGAAGCATCCTAGTCAAATATTATCCCGCTCTTAATCCGGCTCCTGATGCTGTCATCAGCAACAGCGCTATCGGCGATAGAATTTAATATGCTTTTTAATTCATCTCCCTGAATCACTTTCTGCTTGTGGTTAGTATCAAATTTAACCGGAATCAAATAATAACTTATTCTTTCGCTTAAATCATCATAATTCATGCCCACTCCTAACGATTCCTCGCCAAAAAAACTCCCGATGGAATAGAAAATATACTTTCCGCCATACTTTTCTATTGGATCTATTTTATCAGGAGAATTCCCAATAACGACATCCGCACCAGCATCAATAAATTTGTGCGCCAAAAGCATTTTACCACCTTTATCCTCGACAGTATTGGCAGAATTTTCCGCCCAAGCGGCATACACGATGTTTATTTCAGCTTTATCCTTATTGTTTAATATATTGCTGATTATTTTTTCTTCAGCATCCTTTTCAATCTGGTTATAATTAAATAGCGCATAGGTAATGTTATTTTGCTTCCCAGTTACGAAACTTTCAGAACTAGAAGCATCAAAACCTCTTTTCTTAAAACTTTCTAGGATATTTCCGTTTCCTATTGATGATTTAAAATTAGCTACCGCGAAATCCGTTCCCAAAAATAATCTCTCCACATCAGCCAACATATGATCCAAATTATTTTTTTCATTTCCATATTTTAAAAATTCATCCTGCCTGATATCTCCAAAAAATGAAAAATTCAAACTATCCGATTGAACAGAAGACTTTTCTTCAGAAAAAAATCCTGTTACATAGCTTGTAGGTTCGATGACAAATTCATTCCCGCCCAAAATTGCAGCGTTTGAACTATCAAGCAATTGAAAATTAAAATTATTCAGTTTAGCTATTTTCATTATCACCTCAAGTCCCTTCGGACAATCAATATCCGCCTTAGAAGCTGCTACTGAGTCAACATTCTGAAGCGTTTTTAATGCATGAATATTATGAAATTGCGCGCCTGGATTTGTCAGATAATGAGAAAAGTCAGCTGAAAGAATTATCCTCGCTTTTTTATCCCTAAAAAAATTTAATGCGCTTGTCAGATTGGCAGATTGATCATCGCTGACTGTTTCGGAGATTATTATAGGAATTATTGTTGCATCAGGAAAACTTTCTTCTATATATGGAAGTAAATTATTAATTCCATGTTCATTTGAGAAACTTTCATCCTCAATAGACAATAATCTTTCTCGTTGCATGCTTTTTATCCAGTATTGGTCAGCATTTAACTTTGATTTTGGATATAAGCTTGACTGTATATTCCCCTTCCCCTGATTAAAATGATTGGGGCTTATTATAATAACTGTTTCAACATCAGAATCCTTAATTTGAGAAAAAAGATTTTCAATCAAAGTTTTAGCCACTAAATGATGCGGTGAAATGGCAATTAAAAAATTATTGTCGGCTTCATCATTGATAGGGTTTTGATAGTTTTCCTTTCCAGGCGCAACCTCATACGAAAAATATAAACAGGCCAAAAAGATGCTTACGAGAAATACAAACAAAGATACAGCCGCAACTCTAAATAATTTTTTGGATAATATTTTTTTCATTTTTATATTTTAAATTATACCACGATATGGCTTGTATGCCTTTTCGAAAAATACAAGATTAGAACCAAAAAAGAGACCTTTTCCAGATCTCAACTTTGCTTAAATTTTAAAAGTACTGAGCTATGGACCCAAATAGGAATAACTTTGGAAAATTAGGATAGAATTGCAGTGAGATTGAAGCGATCCAGATCCTTAATGCAACGATCTAATTCGTGCTTTTAGCTTCTTCCAAAAAGCGCAGGTCACGCGCTCGGGTAAACTTTCCTTCATAGTTGTCCGGTTCGTCTTTTTTGAGCTTTTCTCTGGCTTCACTGCTTTCAACAGAATTTGAAAACAAACCGCTATGCCTGATTGTTTTTAATAACCTCATAAAAATTGTGATTATAAATATCCCAATCGCTTAAATAATTCAATCGATGGAGGTGTTAATTTCCTATATTTTAACTCTGCCACATCGCTCCAAATATATTTTTCCAGATCATCATTAAGTGCAATTTCAATTTCATCTGCCAATTTGTCAAAAATTTCAATCTTATAAACCGTAAACTTCATTTTGCATAAAACCTTCTCTCCGCTGTCTTTCAATATTTTTTCCGATTCTCCTATCCCCTTATCATCCAATAACTCGATCTTATATTTTGATAGGCTCATTCTTGTCTCCTCTTTTATCTCCCTTGTTAGCGCCTGCTCTTTTGTTTCGCCCTTATCAACTCCGCCGCCAGGAATATGCCAACAATCGGAATATACTCCGCCTTTATTCGGATTCTTCATGCCCTGAAATATCTTTCCATCCTTGGATACTATTATAGCCGCTACTATTTCTCTTTTTATTGTTCTCATATGTGTTATTTATTATATCATGATTTCTAACACTCAATTTTAACAATTAAATTAAAACTGTTTGTTCAATAAGACACACGAGCAATTCCCAGCAAAAAACAAAAAATTACGTAATTAATTACGTAATTTTTTCATGCACATAATATGTATGAGTTACTTTAAATTCCGATTATCAACATAGGAAAAAGCCTGCAATATCAAGTAAGCGATCAAAGTATACACTATAAGCGCGAAGAGCGTTGAAAAATCCACCACGAACCTTCCTAATTTCAGATCAGGAAGAATTCCGGCAAAGGGGCTCACTAGCGGAGCTGACGTCCTATAAATCCAAGCCACGAAAGGAGTGTCAGGATTCACTGCAAAAAATTTGAATACAAAACGAAACAACAACAGGAATTCAAGCACCCCAAAAAGTATATTCACCAATGCTCTTATTATTCCAAACATAAACCGAATCAAATTAGCATTTAAAACTATACCTTTATTACACTTGCAAAGTTTTTATATTTCTCTTGCAATAAAAAAAACGGCGTCCAGAGTTCGATGAACTTGGACGCCTTGGAGGTAGAGAGTGGATAAGTTTGGATTTTCAAGAATTGCCTCATTTGCAACTATGTACGCGTGAAAAGCGTATTCCTGGAAAACCCCTACACCGAGAGCAAGGAGATTTCTGCAACCGCTTACAGAACCTCCAATAAGATCTTAGAAAAATTATTGTTGTTTGTCAAATGNNAATGTAAAATTTAACAAAGTCATGCATAACTCATTCTACTGGCAAACTAAGACAGCCTACGGAATGATATTATGAAATCAATGGATGATCACCGGCGTGCCGACAGGAGCCCAATCATAAACCGCCCTAGCGGCTCCGACCCCGAGCCTCACGCATCCGTGAGAAACAGGAACGCCCAAGTGCTTTGCCCCCTCCTTAGCGCCATTCGGCCATTCAGGAAGCTCATGGATGCCATGCGATCCGCTCGGCGTAAATGCCATCCAATAGGGCATGAAAAGTTTGTATTCTTCGGACCATGCCCTTCTTGCTTTGCTGTGTATCTCGAAAGTTCCTTTCGGCGTCGGCATGGATCTTTTTCCTGAAGAAATCTTATAGGAACCAATGGCTTTGCCGTCCTGATAACGTGTCAGCGTCTGAGTAGCCAGATTAATATCAATACGCTTGCCTTTTTGCAAATTATTGCTCGCAAGCATTATCGGATGGCCAGAATTATCCATAATTGAAGACGATCCGCCAAATTCCGACACTTGCGCGGCCGAAACCAAACTGAAAGAAATGATCGATGCAAAAGTGACCGCCAGAAAAATCTTTTTTAAATTTTTAACTAAAAAAATCATGGGAGGTAAAAAATAAATGATAAAAGCTTCCATTTCATATTACAACTAGCCTTCTCATATATTACCTCAAGAAAATGAAAAAACGCCTAAGGACGTCTTTTCTTTCATCTGCCTGCCGTCATTCGCGAACGACAGGATACGCATGGTAAGCTCATCAGCGCCTATTCATGAGCTTCTCAATCAAGGCGACCCGGGCCTCTTGCAAATGCATTTCGCTTAATTTATCTATGGTATCCGCTTTTGTATGAAAATACTCCAGAACCCTGTCTTGATCATTTTGAAGCCAGTAAACCTTGTCTTTTATTTCTTCCAAGCATTTCAGTTGCAACACCCAATCCAAACCAGACTGCAAAAAAGAAGGCTCGCTGATTCCAACCCCATCAATCACAATAATTTGTTTTGCACTTTTTATAATATCTGCATGCATTGTTTCAAACACTCTGAATCCATATCCGCTTTTTGTTTTATAATCATCGTATGAAATTTCTTCATTTCCCGCAAAAACAAATAGATTTTCCCTAAGTAAATCAAGATTATCCTTAACTGCTTCAATGATAACTCCTATTGCTCCGGCATTATCCAGCGCGCCATCTCCTATGACAGAATCATAATGTGCAAAAACTATATTTCGGGGGCTGTCAGAATTGCCGATTAAAATATTAGAGGCAGTGAATTGTTCCTTTTCAATTTTTACCGCACCATTCACTTTCTCTGCCATAGAAATTTTAAGGATCGATTTCCTGGAAACGGTCACAGATGGTTCGGAGTAAAAATCCATCACACTTATCTCATCCGTTATCGGACTATAGGAAATATTGAAAGGTCGCTCGTCACCGCCATACCCCAATGCACTTATCAAATATTCGCCGCTTTCAATTTCTCCACTTTTTAGGCTGCTACCGATACATGGGATCATATCACCATCAGCATGAAGTTCCGCCTCTACCATTTTGGGAACCGAGGTTTCAAAAAATTCTTCTTGAAAGGATACCTTCAAGGAATTCAGCTCTTCTTTTATTATTGCGACTGCAGCCAGTTCCTTCTGTCCGTATCTCGGTCCGATTTCAGCAAGCCTTTTAATTATTCTCAACATAAACCAACTGTTTATAATTTTCTTTTTCTATATTAACAAAATAATTCTTTTTAGGCGAGATCTTGCTAGAATGAGTGATGATTTTAATGAAATAAAAAAAGCGGGAGGAAAAGATTCTTCCTCGCCGCTATTTCGTTGATGTTTCTGATGCTCAGAAGTTGAATTTGCCAAGACCTCCTGCTTGAAGCGTGACATACACGTAGCCTGGGTCGATGCGCTCTTCCGCCAAGGGACAAATCAAGGATTCTACCGACCTGGCTATTTTTTCAGAGCGCTCCTGCACATTATCAGTTCGCCCGGGAAAGTCATTCCCATTAACCAGGATTTTGAGAGGCTTTCCCTTGTTGAGACGATGGCCTTCCTCAAATATCAGATCGACATTTTCATCTGTAAGTGGATTTGCTGGCGTAGAAAGTTCACGGGCAATAATTCCCTGCAAGCTTTTATGCAAAGCCCTCAGAATTTTTTCGTTAACAGCCTTACCTTCATAGACTATTCTCGATACCGGCATCTTATCATTCCTCCTTTTTGTGTTATGGATTTCTTGTTGAAAGTAGTTTGTTATATGAAACAAGGCCACTTCTTTTTCAGGAACTGCGCTCAAGAAAATTTAGCAAATAAAACAGCCTTAGTCAATGCTATAAGTTACATTTTATCCGCCAGTTTTTTGTCATAAAAAAAGCCGTAAGCTGAGGAGTCTTAACGGCTTATGCGCGCAATTGTCTTTTAGCGTTGAAAAATGTGGGTCACAAAGATTGATAGGGAAGAAAAAGCCGCACAGGAGAGCCCTCAAGCGCCTTTGCTAGCTCTGGAGTTGCCTTTCCGCACACTTCGCCTGATCCGGTGCACGTCTCAAGAAGCGCATCCATGAGTTTTCCCATGTTTTTGTGATGCTCCAGCAGGGATTCGGAATCGCGATATCTCTCAAGGACGACGCACTCAGTTTGATCTTCGTTAAAATACAGCTCATATTGCAATGTTCCTGTGTCTTTCTTGCGGACCACCTCAAGGCATTGTGACGCAAGGCGCTTGAATTCCTCGAGCTTGCCATCATAAATCTTCAATCTAGCGATGGTCTGGATCTTGTTTGTTGTTTTCATATTATTATTCTTAGGAATTAAAATTTATAAAAATTCGTTTAGCTTTATTCTAATACCTTTACTTTATTACAATCAGTTATAGAATTCTATTTTTTTCATCGAAATATCAAAACAAAAAAGAGGCTGCGAATTACTCCACAACCTCTGTCGATCCAAGATTGGATCGCAATAATTTACTCTTCGGACCCTCTGGTCATTTTCCAGGCCCTCCATCGCAATCCAATTGAAATGGAAGGATTTTCATCCTCCAACTTGTTTAGGGCGTCCAGCTCGCCATCCCAAAGTCCTATTTCCTGGCGAGTGATGCCGAATTCTCCGCCGCTCTGTAAAAGCTCCTTGAGGTTCTCCAGATTCTGACGATGATCCCGAAAAATAATCGGCCGAACATGATCCCTCGTGTGATCGCTGAAGATCGAGAGAAGCTCGACTGCCTCTATCCGAACATCCTTCATGCGATCTTCTGAAGTCTCCATTACTCTCGCCCTGACCATCTGCTTCATATCGCTCTCATTCACCCCGAAATCCTCCAGAGAAAGTCCGAGCCTCTGAACATAACAGCGAATAAGAAAATAATAATCACGGGCCCGCTGCCCATAGTTATCATGAGAAGTATTGGGATCGCCAAGTTCGGATGCTCCGAGTCTGCCTATCAGGCTTGCAACATGCTTTCGCAATGGAGCATAGGCTTTCGAATCCAGACTCACTTCAGAATGTTTGCACGCTTCGTTTTTTACTTCTGTGAATTCTTGAGAAAAATATCCATACTTAGCCGCAAGAACATTTTCCAGCTTAGAAACAGATGCATCACCCATGCTTTTGCAAATCGGCGGCTTATATTGATAGATCTTGTGAAAACGCCGAGGCAATGCAAATGAATGTGAAGCAAATCCCACGACGATGATAGCCACAACAAAAGAAACAAGTCTAGAGCTTTTCATATCCTTTCCTCCAATTATTAAATAACATTCTTAACAGATTTGAGTTCCATTCCTTTATTAACTTTATATTATACACCTTATTTATTAATTTGTCAATAGAAAAA
>DPJH01000027.1 GCA_003543115.1 Candidatus Moraniibacteriota bacterium | reverse complement strand
AATATGTATCTCATCTTCTTCATAACCATATTTCTACTTGTTATCCCGGCTAAAATAATATTCATATACCTCTTTTGTAACCGGCACTCCCGAGGAATGCCCGTCTCCGCCGCCTTCTGCAAGAACCACCATTGCAATTTCCGGATTTTCATAGGGAGCAAAGGAAACAAACCAACCATGAGTCTTGCCTTCGCTTCCAAATTGAGCCGTACCGGTCTTTCCTGCGACATTCACTGACATGTCCTTTAACGGCTGAGCTGTTCCATCCGTTACTGTTTTTCGCATGCCTTCCCGCACAACCCTCATGACTTCCTCGGAAATAAAATCCTTTCTAATTACTGCAGGACCGACTATTTCAGATTTTCCATCGCTATTTTTTATTTGATTGACTATTCTTGGAGAATAGAGCGTTCCGCCATTAGCGATAGCAGCAACAAAATTTGCCACTTGAAGCGGCGTAGCTGTTATGAAACCCTGCCCAATGGATGCGTGATATGAATTTCCGATATACCATCTTTCTTTTAATTTTTCCAGTTT
The DNA here is from genome assembly GCA_003543115.1 of Candidatus Moraniibacteriota bacterium. Classification (GTDB taxonomy): domain Bacteria; phylum Patescibacteriota; class Minisyncoccia; order Moranbacterales; family UBA2206; genus UBA8518. The sequence goes on along the minus strand of DPJH01000027.1, from coordinate 13,459 downwards.
CCATTGTTCATCCGGAATAAATCCACTGGATTCTCCGGGCAAATCAATGCCCGTTACATTTCCGAATCCAAAAAGATTGTCATATTTTTTCATCCGACTCATTCCCAAGCCTTGAATATTGCCATAGCCTCCCCCGATGCTGTAGAAAAAAATGTCATTACTCTCGGCAATAGCTGTCCGCACATCGCTAGGTCCATGCACTTTCCAGTCGCCAAAACGAAACCCTCCAATATTAAGGCTTCCTCCCATTCCCTCAATAATTGTTTCCGGAGTGATTGTTCCTTCCGAAAGGGCGGCAGCGGCAATAACCGGCTTTATCGTTGATCCGGGCGGATATTCTCCGTTTATAACTCGGTTAAAAAGTGGAAGATCCTTGTCTTTAATGATCGACTGGTATCCTTCGTTGGAAATTCCGCGTGCAAAAAGATTATTGTCATAATTAGGAAAATTCACCATAGCTAAAACGCCTCCGCTTCTCGGATCGATTGCGACTGCTGCAGCGGTGCGTGTTCCGGTTTTTTCCAGAATCGATGTGATGCTGTCAAATAATTTCTTTTGCAATCCCGCATCAATATTCAGCACCAGATCCTGGCCCGCCTTTGGATCAATGATGCCTAAGTTCTTTTTTATATTCCCCAATGAATCCACCTCTACCCGCTTGGCTCCAGCCACTCCCCGCAGCTGTTTTTCATATTGTTTTTCCAAATATGTCTTTCCGATATAATCCGTCATGCGATAATTGCTATTCCTGTCCATTTCCTCTTTAGTGATCTTTCCTTCATATCCGATGACGGAGGAAAAAATATTTCCATCCTCATATTTTCTAATAGCTGTATTTTCCGTGGAAATTCCGCTTAATTCTTTCTTTTTTTCGAGAAGGATGAGGGCCTGATCTTGAGTGATATTTTCCGCAAGCAGAACCGGATCGAGTGATTTTCTATTTTGGCTTTCAATAGCCGTCTCAATATTGCCTCTATCCATCGATAAGATCCTTGATACTTTCTCGGCTAAAACTTTTCTTTCTTCGCTGCTTTCAGGCAGATCTCCCGGAATGATAACCGCATCAATACTAGGAATGTTTCCCGCTAAAATATGTCCGTACTTATCCGTTATCTTTCCGCGCGGAGCTTTTATGGAAATTGAGCGTACTCTATTTCCATTGGAAATATCAGCATAATATGAACCCTTAATAATGCTGAGGTAGGCTACCCTGGCAAATAAAAGAGACATCAAAAAAACAATCACCAGCCATATAATTTTCAGTCCATGTTTTTCAAAAGGAGTTTCCATGATTGCCTCTTCCTTTTCCGTAATGGTCATTATGGAATCTTCAATTTCAACTCCCTTTTGAATTCTTCTTTTGTTCAGATATCCGTTAAGCATGCCTTTTTATAACTACTCTCTTATTTTGATAAGATAAAAATTTGTCTAATTTTCTAATAGGCCAATATATTATAACAAATATCAATAAATTGAAAAAAGGCTTCCATAGCAAGCCATTACTTCGAGCATATTCAATGCTTTCGCGAATGCCGACGCCTGAAGAAATTTTAACCAGAAACATTGTGACAAATTGATTGACTATGGTCGCCAAAAAAACTATGAAGAATAAAACTATGAATTTCCAAGCAAAATCAGGAACCAGAAATCTTTTGCTTAACGAATTAACCATGAAAGCGATCAGTACGAATGAAAAAATGCTGATGCCTATGGGGAAAAATGATATCAGGTCTATAACCAATCCGCCTAAAACAGCCCATTTTAAAGCTGAATTGAAATCGCTTCTCGCTGTCCATATTATGACAAAAATCAAAACGACATCCGGAACAAAATAAAGCGGAAAAATGTTTGGCAGAAAAGAAGCCTGCATAAGGGCTAAGAAGAAAATGATTATACCTATTATAGAATTTTGCATAGATGCACGAATCCAATATGATTGATAGATTTTAAAAGGTTATTTTTTAATCACAAAAACAATATCCAATTTTTGATATCTGATCCTAGGCACAACAATTGCCTGCTGGAAAAGTTTATCCGGAGATATTCTCACTTCCTGTATCTTCCCTATAAGAAGTCCCCTAGGAAGTTCATTTCCCAGTCCGGATGTTATGATTGTGTCTTTTTCATTCAAAACATCGCCCTGAGAAACCATATCCATTATGATGCCCAATCCATAAGTTCCTTTGATCAATCCTTTAGCTCCAGTCTCCAAATCGCTCGCATTTATAACGCTAGCCGCATTAGTCAAAAGATTGACCTTGGATGAATCCCATCCGACTTCTTCCACCTTGCCGACCAATATGCCATCAGATACTATTACCGGCATTCCCATCTCAATTCCGTCTGAACTGCCTTTTCCAATGGTTATCCAGCTTCCTAAGCCCTGAGGATCCTGCCCGATAACAAAACTTGGCTCTAGGTCAAACTTGTCTCTTGGCAGAAGATCCAATTGTTCCCGCAAAATATCATTTTCTTTTTTTGCCTCTTGCAGGCTCGTCACTTCGGCTGAAAGCGCATTATTCTCCCTTAGAAGTTTTTCATTTTCTTCTCTCATCGTCCCTATGGAAGAAATGAAAAAGGCGGCCTCTGAAATGCTTCGACTAATCAGATAGAAAGCTTTCTGAAATGGATAAGCTATTTCAAAAAAAACAGTCCGCGCCGGATTGAAAATTCCTTTGGGATTAAAAAAAATCAGCAAAAAACAAATAGCCGAAACAATGATAAACTTTATAACCTTAGATGAAAAAAATCCTTTTTGCATAAATATACTAGTTCTTAGCTTGTAGTAAATTGCTAAAAACCAAAAACTATAAACCACAACCTAGATAAGTGATCTCTCGTGCTGATTTTCTATAAGAACATCTTTGAGAGATTCCAAATCTTCCAGAACTATACCCGTTCCACGCACAACCGCTGTAAGAGGGTCTTCCATCATCCTTACGGGCATATCCGTTTGATTAGCGACAAGAATATCCAGTCCTCGAATCAAGCTTCCGCCTCCGGCCAAAATGATTCCTCTTTGCATAATGTCCGCCAAAAGTTCCGGAGGAGTCTCTTCTATGGTTGATTTAATATTATTTACAATGATTCTGATTGATCTGGAAAGCGCCTCCCTAACCTGTTCGTCATTAATTATAATTTCCTTAGGAAGGCCTGTTACCAAATCCCTTCCTCGAATTGAAAGCTGCATCTTGTCTTTTTGAGGACAGGCGCTTCCAATGGCAATTTTTGCATCTTCAGCCGTTTTTTCTCCAATCAGAAGATTAAACTCATCTCTGCAATATCGTATTATATCTTCATTCATTTCATCTCCAGCAATGCGAAGGTTTCTGGAAGTCACCACTCCGCCCAAAGAAATAACCGCAATATCAGTTGTTCCTCCTCCAATATCCACAATCATGTTGCCAGCCGCATCCTGAACCGGAAGACGCGCTCCAATAGCAGCTGCCATCGGCTCATCAATGAGGTAAGCTTCGCGTGCCCCAGCGTTCATTGTGGCATCAATTACAGCTCGCTTTTCCACTTCTGTCACATCTGACGGTATTCCCACCACCACTCTGGGCCTGGGAAACAAAGTGAAACTATCACGATGGACTTTGTCGATAAAATATTTAAGCATTTGTTCGGTAACTTCGAAATCGCTCACTACTCCATCCACCAATGGACGGGTTGCCACAATGTGTCCAGGAGTTTTTCCTACCATTTTTTTTGCTTCTCTTCCAATTGCCAAAACTTGTCCGGTTTTTTTATTTATAGCCACCACCGAAGGCTCATTTATGACAATTCCTTTTCCTCCGACATAAACCAACGTATTGGCTGTGCCTAAATCAATTCCAATATCTTTGGAAAAATTGCCAAAAATCTTACCCGATAAATTTTTAAAAATGTTTTTAAATTTTGTCATAAATAATAAAAAAAGGCCTAAATTACACTTTTTATATAATACTTTATTGAAGCCGCATTGTCAAAATCAATGTTGCACAGAAAAAAGCCAGAGGTTTCTGGCTTTTTTCTCCGGCTTATCAAGAAGAGTTTATTTTATAATCTTAACGACATCCCGAAGCGTTACAAGAATCATTAAAAGAATAAGCAAGATAAATCCGATGGTATGAAACTTTTGCTCCGTTTCTTGGCTTATCGGACTGCCTTTTATTTTTTCAATTAAAATAAAAAGTATTCTTCCGCCATCCAGTGCCGGAATAGGCAGAGCATTTATGATTGCCAGATTGATGCTAAGAAGAGCTGCGAAGCGCAGAATGTAAGTCAATCCCAATGTCGCAACTTGTTTTGTAAGTATGGCAATTCCAATCGGACCGGAAACCTCTGCACCAACTCCCTTGCCAGAAAAAAGACTGGCAATAATCCCCCCCAGCGCCACCAGGATGGCGATGGTTAGCTGATAGACCTCCAGCGCTCCCGTCCACAGAGCCTTGAAAATCGGATATTTAACTATGGTTGTTTGAGCCAAAGAAATGCCAAGCGCTCCTTCGCCTTCAGGAATATTTTCTCTTGGAACAGATTTTATTTTAATAATTTCATTCCCCCTCCTTATATTGAATTCAATTTCCTTTCCTTTATTTTTGTTTATAAAATCCTGCACCTCTTCAACATTTTTGAAATCAGCCTGGATATTTTTCTTTAGAATCTCATCTCCTATTTTCATGCCAGCATCCTCAGCCGGAGAGCCGGAGACAACTTCGTTTATTTGAATTTTCGTATCGGCGACATCGCTCCTGTTTCCTTCTATTGTTTCAGGCGCCCCGATCATAAGGCTAAAAGAAAGCAATAACCAAGCTAATACAAAATTCATTATAACGCCTGCCGCCAAAATTTTTATTCTCGGCCAGGCTTTTTTAGAAGCAAAGCTATCCTTCTCTTTTGTTCCAGCTCCGTCCTCGCCTTTTATCTTTACAAATCCGCCAAGCGGGATCCAATTGATCGAATATATGGTATTAGAAGATTGGATATCCTTATTTCCCCAAACAAATTTATATTTCTTGGTTTTTTCATCTTGAAAAAAACCTGCCATTCTTGGAGGGAATCCAAAACCAAATTCATCCGCTTTCACTCCATTTCTTCTGGCCGTCAAGAAATGGCCCAATTCATGGACAAAAATCAGAACGCCTAAGATTATTATAAATACAATTATTGCTATCATTTGGTTAGATCTTATATTTTAAAGCTATATCGTTAGTATTTCTCCTTCTTTTTTAATTCTGATTTCTTCTATTTTTTTATTATATTCATCTACGACCTCTTGCAGCTTTTCTTTCCCGATAAACTTATCGTCTTCACCCATCAATCCTTCTTTTTCAACTTTTTGAATCTCATCCCAAACATCTTCTCTGTGTTTTCTGATAGATATTTTTGCATCTTCTGTTTTTTGATTAAGAATTTTCACCAGATCCTTTCTTCTTTCTTCAGTCAGGGCTGGAATATTTATCCTGATTATTTGCCCGTCATTATTAGGATTAAGATTAAGCTGGGATTCGCGAATAGCTTTTTCAATGCCAGCCAAACTTCCCTTGTCCCAAGGAGAAATCACAATTGTTCGCGGTTCAGGAACCGTAATGCTGGCCACCTGCTTCAAGGGGGTTCTGGCTCCGTAATAATCAACTGAAATGCTGTCCAATATCGAGACTGACGCTCTTCCGGTGCGCAATTGCCCTATGTCATTCACATAACGCTCTACTGATTTGTCCATGTCCGATTTTTTCTTTTCAATTATCTCTTTATACATATTTTTAAAAAATTTATTATTTAGTTCTCAATCCTATATAAGCAGTGTTAGATGCATTTACATCATACCGGATTATATCAATTATCTTTTTTGTTTCCAATTGGAATGAAGACCATGATTGTCCGCCATCAATTGATTTATAGACAGCCTGGTTCGCACCATATAATATTTCTCCTGAATTTGAAGGATTAACCGCGATAGCTTTGATTGGAAATATTTTAGGATCATTCAATACCCTGATTTCCTCCCAGTTATTTCCTGCGTCCTTGCTTCTATACAGTCCATTTCTTCCGCCAGTATAAACAGTATTTGAATTGATTGGATCAGTCTCGATTGTTTCTGAACCGGAACCGATATTATTCGTAATAGGATCAAATGTTCTTCCTCCATCCATGCTTCTCATAACAGTTCCTCCTACCATTAAAATATATATCAAATTAGGATTAGTGCTATCGATAGACAGCTTAGTTACCGGACCGGGAGCGGCAAATATGTTCTGCCAAGAACTTCCTCCATCAACGCTTTTTATTATTTGCCTATCACTAATAGTAGCATAGATAGTATTGGAATTGAATTTATCCATCGTCAAGGAAACAACTATAGGGCCATTGGAAGGAGAAGTATAAATTTCATTCCATTCATTTCCGCTATCCACGCTTTTGAAAATTTTCCCATAACCTTGCCAGACTCCGGTAGCATACATTATATGGCTCTGCATATTGTCTATCAGCAATCCGTATACTTTTGCTGCAGGAAAATTCAAAAGGCTCCAATCTTCGCCGCCATTGTCTGTTTTTAGAATTCCATTTCTCAAAGTCCCGACAAAAACATTTTTTCCGTCATATGGATTGATTGCTAAACTCAATACGTCCACTGAATTTAAACTGACTTTGCCGGCAGTTTTGCCTTTTGCTTCCCAGCTTACTCCCCCATCAATCGTTTTCATTATGCTGCTCGTTGCGCCTCCGCTAACGCCCACTTTGGGTTCCGGAGCCAATGAACAGCCGGAAAATGAAAAGATTGATAAAATAATGAAAGTTGAATATAGATATTTTTTCATGGATTTATTATAGCATAAAAGTATAAATAAACTAAACAAATCAAAGTAGCTTTGCCTACAGTTTGAATTTATCTCATTTATTTTATAAATTGACAAATAAAGGCGTTTTGTTAAGCTAAAAGTGTACTGAATTAATATTCAATATCATCATCGCAAATCCAACCAAGGAGGAGATATGACAGAAATAGAAAAATTCTGGATTAATTTTCAGGAGAAACTTCAAAACAAGGGAAGGATTGTCGGAGTAAGATTGCACTTTTCAAAAGCCAAGAACAAATTTGGCTGCGACGGTGAAACTAGAGACGGACTTAAGTTTCACTTAACGGTCGGCACTGGATTTTGCTTTATTATTTTGCATTTCTCAGCTTCCGAAGGAGATGCCTCCGATCTGATCAGGGCTCTTATCAAAGTTTCCGGATATTCCCCATTTTGCAGGTACGTTGAAGATGAAATGACGCTCATCGAATGGAACGACGGAGATCCTGAAAAATACTTTAGCACTTTAATAAAGGCCAACAAAGAAAGCTTGCAGCGCATCCCTAAATCTTTCTACCAAGAAAAGACTTGTGCAACCGCACAAGCATAGGCAATGATTGCTGCCTGCCAACAATCGCCATGCGGATTGAAGAGATTCAATCCGCATTTTTTATGTTTTTGTTCTGTTGACACATATGTTTTTTCTGATAGGCTGAATTTATACTAATCCTAGTACAAGAACAAATTATTTTTCTACAATGGAGGCGTTATGGAAAGTGCTGTTTCAATTTTTCGTAAGTTTATCATACTTACTCTTGTTGCTTCTCTTGTTTTCATTGCCGGCAAGTCGATATGCGAAGCCAATTTCTGGTTCTCAGTTGAAAGTGTTCTGCAAGAAATCAAAAAGGACGAGACGAATGATGAAGCAACCAAGATTGTGCGCTTCCGGAGAAGTTTCAAAGAAACATCCATTATTGTTGTCAGGGACAATGACGGAACCATCCGTAATTTATGCCTCGATTCCAATATTCTTCTGAAATACACCTTCTCGAAATGTGAAGAATATGCCATCGCAAGCACAAGCTCAGATGAAACTGACAAATTTTAACCGGCAGCTTGCCCCGAAGAACTATGCCGCCCACCAGCTAGAATGTAGCAGGGCGGTTTTATTTTTTTCGCAACTAGCATCCAATTTTGGCGTATCCATATCTTTTCAAGTCCTTCTCTATGTCTCCATATTTTTTTCCTGCCAGCATTCCTCCGGCTATCACCTCATCCTGAGTCACTTCCACCAGACAAAAATCAGGCATTTGGAATTTCTCCATCTCCTCTCGAGAAGAAAATTCAAAATCCACCGCCACCAAACCCGCCAGATCATCCAAATACACATCAATCTCCGCTATCCTGTTTTCATAGGGATAATAAAACCTATTCTTGTGCAATCTTTTTCCTTCCATTACTAGAAACTCCTCGAATTCATCTTGGCTGAGTGAAATAGTATGCTCGATCAGTTCGGAAGAATCATTGCCATTGGCAATCTGTTTTTTAGTCATTTCAAAAATTTCCCCACATTTACGAATTCGCAAAGTTGGATGGGGCGAATTTATCGGAATATAAATATCCAAAATTTCCTTATATTCAAACCGATCCAAATTCTCCGGAATATATTTGGCCAAAAACGTTCTTTCCAATTCTATTTCCATATTATTTTTTATAAATTATTTTCTTTTAAAAACTTTTTTAATTCTGCGAAAGGTTTTAGTTTTATATAAGTTTTTTTATTATTTTCCTCATCTAGCGATGCGCGAGTCACCTTATATCCTTTGGGAATAAATATTTTGTCCCAACCAAAACCATTCTCTCCTGCTGGTTTTTTTTGCAATCTCTCCCATCATCTTCTTCTCAAAAATCTTCAATGTCTTTCCATCGAAATATCCCATCGCACATTTAGCTGTAGCTACTCTATCTTTTTTATTCAAAAGCGAACAAATATCTTCAAATTTCATATTATCTACAAAAAATCGAACAAAAGGGCCAGGAAGTCCACCCAGGGCTTTAAATTCCAAAGAAGTATCCTCCACGATTACCGGTTTTTTTATTTTCTTGTAAGCTTGTCTGACTTTGTGTTCAATAATCACTTTCAGGTCCAGCGATTGAATTTCATCCAAATCAATTTTCTTGTGATCAATTGGATGGTCCAAAAATCTCGCCAAATAATCCGCCTTGTTTCGATTGCCTGTCACAAAAACTATTTTTTTCATAATATTTTTACTTACAAAACTTCAATAAGTTTTTTCATGCTATCATGACCCACTTTATAGTTAGAGCTCAAAAATTCATCTTTAGTAACCCAGCTATATTCAATTTGCTTAACTATGTTTTTCTCATGCAATGCTTTAGTCATATCAACGTCATATCTACTAGCTTTACATAAAAACGTATTGCAAATAACCTGATCCCCATCATATCTGAAAAACCAAAATAATCCAATTGGCCTTACTATCTTAATAGATAAATTAACTTCTTCTTTAACCTCCCTAATCAGAGCATTATAAGGATCCTCTCCGAAATCGACTAAGCCACCAGGCAAATCCCAAACAATTTTATCTAAAAATTTCTGCTTAATGACAAGAAATTTATTATTTTTTTTGATAACTGCCTTAACAGCCGGGTGTAATTTTTTCATAATATTTTTAATTTAATTCCCCAACAAATTCATCAATCCTTTCTCCCGCTAAATTTTTCACCACTTCCACTGTTTTCAAGGTCAAAGTAGCCACTGGTTGTTTTCCAATTATTTCGCCCATCTCCCTGAAAGCCCGCTCATCTCCGCTTCCGCCCATCGTACAGAAAAAGGCCACTTCTGGAAATTCACCTTTGTGATCATGAAGATATGTTCGAACCGGCACCGACATGTTCCAAGACCAGATCGGAGTTCCAATAATGGCTAAATCATAATCCTGGAGATTCTTTTCCGATTTTTCTAAGACTGTTAGCTTTCTCAAGGTCGCATCCCGGCCGGAAATCAAATAGCCCTTCGCTCCTTTCCTATCCACCGTATCTTTGATTTCTTCAATGTCCGCTCCCAACTTTTCCGCCAAAATTTCCGCTACTTTTTTGGTCGTAGCAGTTCGGGAATAATACGTAATGAGAATTTTCTTCATAGTTTTATATTTATGCAAGTAATTAATTACGTAATTTTGCAAACCGAGAGACAAAGCTGCATATCTTTCCCATGATTTTTTTAAATATTGTTATGATTATCAATCACATATCTTAGAGCAATTAATTTTTCTTTCATAAGTCTTGCGGCATCTTCAGTCACTGAAATAAAATTATCTTTAAAGTCAGACGCTATTGCGTCAAAAGCCTCCTCCTTGGTGGCGCATGTATTTATTTTATCAGCCAAAAGATCAACTCTATCCTCTTCTGCTCTAAGCATCTCTGGCTTAAAAGAAAGCTTGTGAGAATTTTTGATTAAAATTTCTAACGCTTCGCCAGGAGTCAAATTCTCCTTTTTATTCTCAAATAATATATCCAAGATACTTTTGAGATTCTTCCTTCTCATTTCTACAAACCCATCTTGTTTCTTTATTCCTTCTTGCAATGCATTTTCATATTGTACCCTTGATCTATTATATTTTTGAAAATAAAGATCAATAATTTTTTCAGCCTCTTGCATCACAGGTTCATGCGGAAAAGCTTTATCTATGAAAGCATATAGTTTTCTACTGAAGAATTCCAATCTCTCTTCTTTCTCTTTGGAAAGATCCGATATATCGGCAATGCCCTCCATTTCTTGTACTATGCTTTTTAAATCGTCATTCTCCAACATGCATACTCCTTGGAAACTCAACAGGCTTTGCAAATTCTCCAAAGAAATTCCCTGTTCGGAGGCAATTTTCCAAAATTCTTCTTCTATGTTTTTTAGAAAAAATACCCCTTCCGCCGATCTAACCAATAATTCTCCATTTTTATTTATCATTTCCTGAGTCTTGATCCTATCTTGCCCATGTCCGCAATCCACATCAGTACGTGGAGAAAAACGATCCGTAGTAAGCACCTCGACTTTAGGCAGTCTATCTATCTTTCCTATCTTGAAAAGGGCAGCTCCAAAATTTGGGTCTTCTCCGCCCCCGATCTTTTCTATTCCACCAACCAAAGCTGCTTCATAAGCTCTGCTCATCATATTGGCTCCGGAAAAATGTATTTTGGGCTTTTCCTCTCTTGCAATCGATTCTTCATTCCGCGAATCAAGATTTTTTATTCTCATTGTCAAATATTCATATATATATTTTACGCTTAGCATTTTTTCTAGCTCAGTAGAAAATTGAATCTCTCCGATATCTTCAAATTGCAACTTTCCAACCGCCCCCACCAAATCGGGACGCTCTTCAAAGGCTTTTATAATACTGCGAACATATCCGTTCCTCATGAAGCTATCTCCATCAGTCTGAGCAATGATTCCATTTTCTCCTTTTTGTTCATAAAATCGGGATACAGCCTCAGCCACCCCCCTGTTCCTCGCTCCTCCGACATTTGCCTCCCCATCCGGGAGGGTTTTCCCAGGTGATGCTTTGTCAATAGCAAAAATTCTTATTTCCAATTCTTTTATTTTTTCCACCACTCTTTTTTCTTCCGGATTCAATTCTACCTCCACTTCATTTCCATTAATAAGATCCAATATCTTGAGAACCTCTTGATTTTCTCTAAGAGCCCTGTGATAATGATCAACTTTGCGCTTATAGTCATCTTCGGTCTCTTTACTCATATTTCTTTCGGGAACATTACCAGGATTATTCACTACAAAAATCGCTTCAAAATCTTTATTAGAAACTCCTTCTTGAACAGTCAAAGATTCCAACGGACGAAAAATATACTCCCTTTCGCCATAGACCGGAATAACTATGGAAACTTTGCACTCCTTGCTCATAGGCATTTGGATACACTCCTCCGTTTCGTGTAAATTATCTATCAAATATTGCAGAATTTTCTTTTCCTTTTCTAAGACAAGGAAATTTTCATGTTCCCGCTCAGCCAAATCCCGCGATTCATCAATTATTTTTTGATAGATTTTTTCTCGCTCTTCTGGAGAAATTAAATTACTTTCCAATCCTAATTCTTTCTTTCTTGATTCAAATTCTGATTCTCTTTTTATCTCTGTTTCATCCTTTCCTTCCTCAAAAGAATTAAACCCTGACAACTGCTTTTCAATTGCCTCTAATTTGCTTTTTCTTTCCTGGATTATTTTATTGGGATCCAAAATAATCAAATCCTCTTTCCCGTTGCTAGTCAAGGCCAGTTCTTGATTAATCATTTTCGTATAATTTTCATGAATTTATAAAAGTATCTGATTCATATATAAGCATTATTTTTAATTTAATTCAGGCTTTAAATTGCTCATCACACCGTCAAAAAGACAATTCCCGTCGCCAATATGAAAAAAATTAGGATTTTTACCATTATTTTTTGCTCATGAAAATATAATCCTCCTGAAACAACCGACCAGAATATGGATCCCACCCTTTTGGCAGCCGTGATCACAGAGGCTGCTCCATAATTGTAGGCAAAACTTTCAATGATGCCGCCGATTCCCACTGAAACAGACTGGAGCAAAAATTGAGGTTTTTTCAAAAATGCAAAAGGATTTTCTTTTTCCCTAAATACGGAAAACAGAGTGAAAAATATTAGAGTCATCATATATACCAATAACTGATCTGCCACCACTGAATTGAAGTGAGTGATATTATATTTGAATAATGAAATGGTTATTACTCCGTTAACGGCCGAAAAAGTCACCCATCCGACACCATCTTTTCCAATCCCCTTATTCAAAGACAGTGCCATAAGTCCCATTATTATAATAAACACTCCGCCCATCGCCAGAGGAGTTATCTCATACCCCAGATAAACATCCACTAAAAGCAAAAGTGGAATAGTGATGATTCTGATAAAGCCGAAAGTTGTCCTATCCGCTCTTGAAATAGCCGTCACAGTGACATATGTCTGAATTATGTCCAAAACAACTCTAACCAAAAGAATCGGCAGAGAAGCCACCTGAAAAACAAAGGAACCTTCCTTGAAAATTGCAATCAAAAAAAGAAAAATCGCTCCCCAAAAGACACTCAGAAACGCCATCGTAGATCGGCTCTCTTCATGATTATTGACTTTGTTTTTTCCGATAGAATCAAAAATCTCTACGAAAAAAGATCCCACAAAAATTAGCAACATTCCAACCATAAAAAAATAAATTACTTCTCATCAAATTAGATTTTTTGATCAATTCTTCCACTTAATTTGAAATTCTATTTCCTCTTCTCCTTTTTCACGCTCGTGCTCGATATTGATGATTGCATCCTTGGGGATATAAATTCTCTCTCCTGCAATTTGAATATTGAACTTTTCATCCTTTTCCAAAGCATCAGCCAATCTTCGAAGTTTTTGGATAAATTCTTTTTTGGTATAAACTTTTTCAATGTCTCTTTTTTTATTTTTCTTCATATTTTTGAAATTAATTATTACTCTTTTATTCTACCTTATTCTCTATTTTTAGCAATTTATAAGTTAATTTTTTAACAAAATATTTTTATAATTAAAATGAGACAAAAAAATCTCGAGCAATCGGGATTTTTTTGTTTTCCAGCTATTTTCTTGTTTCTTTTCCCCTACGGCCTCGTCACCGC
>DPJH01000055.1 GCA_003543115.1 Candidatus Moraniibacteriota bacterium | reverse complement strand
CATTGGGACATCGCATAGCTGCACAATATGCAAAATATTCATAATTTAGCTAAATAAATCATTATTATGCCGACTGAAATCACTTTAAAAATTACTTTTTTTGTTCTAGTTATTCTTGCTGCAATTCTCGAAGCATCAGGAGATATAATTTTAAAGAAATGGGCTACTGATCAAAAGCAGTTTTTATTCGTTCTTGGAATTATCGTATATTTTGTTGCTACGGTTATTTGGGCATTTTCATTAAAATATGAATTTTTATCAAAAGCAATTTCAATAATAACCATTCTAAATTTAATTATTGTTGTCTTAGTTGGAGTCTTGTATTTTAAGGAAGATTTGTCAAACATAAATAAAGTTGGGATATTGTTAGGCATATTGAGCGTTATTCTCATAGAAATTTAACGGAGCAAAAATAATACTCTGAAATTTTATTTGCCATTAATCTTTATTTTTTTAGATAAACTTTTTTTAAAAAGAAATAAGCCTCAAACTAGCAAATCAAAATGCGCATCCCTTAGTCTTTCTCTTTCATAAGATCAGCGATTTTTTTAGCGCAATCTTCCCAGCTGAACCGCTGGACATTTTTATATCCTTTTCCTATTATATCATTCCTAAAGTCGCTATCAGATATCAGGGCGTATGTTCTTTCTGCAATATAGCTTGGCTCGCTCGGATCAACCAGAACAGCCGAATCCCCCGCTACTTCCGGCATAGATGACACATTGGAAGTGACCACAGGAATTCCGATGCTTTGCGCTTCAAGAATGGGAATGCCAAAGCCTTCATAGAAAGTTGGGAACATGAAAACATCGGCATTTGCCAATAAATCCGCTTTGTCTTCATCAGGAACAAATCCAAGTTCGCATATTTCTTCCTTAAATTTAGATAAATTCATCTTTTCTTCAATATCCTCATATCCATAGCCTCTTTTGCCGGCCAAAAGCAATTTATGGGGTATTTTATATTTATCTTTTAATATTTCAAATGTCTCTATTATGCCTGCAATGTTTTTTCTTTCCTCTAACCTTCCGATAAACAACAAATATGGCTTCAGCTCTGCAAACTTATTTTTGATATTTGATACCTGCCTGCTCGCCTCGTCTTCGACTTGTCGAAGCGGGCCGGTAGGCAAGGTTTGATTTTTGATCTTATCATCGTATCCTTCATAAATCACTTGTATTTTATCATCTGGAACATTATATAAAGAAATCAGATCTTGTTTGGTATTCCGAGAAACGCTAATGACCGTTGTCGCCCAACGGCAGGAATTCCTAATAGAAAAACGCATATACATATACTCCCATTTAGAATAAGCTTGCGGCATAATTTCATATTCCAATCCATGAACAGTCACTATCGTCTTGGACGGATGAATAAGCGGAACGGTATGTGCTGGAACAAACAACACATCCACTGGATGAAAAAGCATTTCCCAAGATAGGCCGATTTGCGTCCAAAATCTAGGCAATTCTATCACCTTAACCTTCCAATTTTTGGGCAACAAAAAATCCACTCTCTGATTTTTACGAATGTACAGAATAACTTCATCGTCCTGAAGATTATTGGTTAAATTTTTTATCACATTGTAAGAATATTCTTCAATACCCGTTCTCTGCTTTATAAAAGCCCTTGACCCATCTAGACCTATCTTCATAATTTTTTAATTTTTCCGCCATAGACGGTGAAATTTTTATAAATAAATCTTTGATTATAAAGCCTATTTATTCAACATTATCGTTCTTTTGTAAAGCTCCAAATTATCTAAAGCAATCCCGATTCCTTTTATCACACAAAGCAAAGGTTCGTCCGCCACATAGCAAGGCACTTCGATTGTTTTGGTTATCAGCTGATCTAAATTGCGGATAAGAGCACCTCCCCCGGAAAGTACCATCCCTTTATCCATAACGTCAGCTGCCAGTTCCGGAGGAGTTTCCTGAAGAACCTTCTTGATCGCATTTATGATTTCTCGCAATTCATCTTGAATAGACTCCGTAACCTCGTTAGAGGAAATCTTGATGGTTTTGGGCAATCCTCCGGTCAAATCACGGCCGCGTACTTCCATATAATCCTCTTTGACAAGCGGCAAAGCCGACCCGATTTGAATTTTAATATCTTCAGCCGTTCTATCTCCTATAGCCAGGCCGTATTTTCTCTTAATATAATCAGCAATGGCCTGATCAAGCTTATTGCCTCCCACTCTTGCGCTATGAGCAGCTACAATACCACCTAAAGATATTATGGCTACTTCCGATGTCCCGCCTCCAATATCGATGATCATATTTCCTGCTGCCGAATTTATCGGAATTCCTGCCCCGATAGCTGCCAGAACCGGCTCCTTTACAACATAAGCAGCTTTTGCCCCGGCTCTTATAGCCGCATCAATAACCGCTCTTCTTTCAGTGCTGGTTACTCCAGCCGGTATGGAAATCATTATTTCAGGCCGAACCAATCTGAATTTTCCGCTGACTTTATTTATAAAATATTTAAGCATGGCTTCCGTTATTTTATAATCGGCAATTACTCCATCTTTCATCGGACGGCTGGCTTTTATGCTGTCAGGCGTCCTGCCGAGCATTTCCTTGGCCTCATTTCCCACTGCCAAAACCTTATTGTCATAAACTGAAATAGCCACCACGCTTGGTTCATTGGCTACCACGCCTTTGCCTGGAATAAATACCAGAATATTGGCTGTTCCAAGATCAATTCCGATTTTTCTAATAAACATATTGTTTTTTTCTCTACAAAATTATTTTCTAAATTCCGATACTCGGAACTTACCGTTAATTTCTTTCTTTTTTCTGTTCATTATCTTTTCATGCTTTTGCCAAAAAGATTTTTCAAATTCCTCCAATGTAATGCCAGTGCTGATGAGATTTCCGATTATCAGATTGAATAGATCTACATTTTCTTCCAAAAAATCTTTCTTGGATTTTCCTTTTGTAACCGTCTGGGCCAATTCTCCCAGTTCTTCTGTCATCAGATTCAAACGAAAACCCATCTCTTCATTATTTGTGCCTTTCATCCTATGCTTTTTATGAAATTTTTCAATAGCTTGATAATATTTTTCCATATTATTTTAACTTGATGTATTTTCCAGCTAAATAATTTTTTATCGCCTCTCTGGTTGTTTGCTCTATTTTTTTCGGCAGCTTATCCAGAGCAAACCAGCCTAATTTTTCACATTTATGCGGCTCCATGATTTTTAGCTCTCCTTTTTTATAATCTGCAATGAAATTCATAGCTACCCAATGATGCTCTTCTTTTTTTATAATGTGATCAGTGTGCGGAAGAAGTCCCCATACATCAATCTCAATATTGGTTTCTTCTTTGATTTCTCTCCTGATCATCCTTAAAACTGCTTCATTAAATCGGACCTTTCCTCCAGGCTTCGCCCACCATCCAATATTATTCCTTGCTTTACCAGCGCGTTTTAAAAGAAGAATTTCTTTTTTCTTATTGAAAATCAAAGCTCCTCCGCCCACTCCCACATAATCTTTTCCCGGTATTAGTTTGCTGTTCATAAGGTTTTATTTACAGTTTTATATTGCTTTCATCATCCATAAGCTCAATATCTGCTCCCACGCTTTTCAATCTCTCTTCCAAGTTTTCATAGCCTCGATTGATGGAATAGACATCGCGCAGTATCGACATTCCAGGCGCTGCCAGCATAGCCACGAGAATTATGGCGGCCGGCCGAAGAGCTGGCGGACTCATCATTTCAGCAGCCTTGAAACTCACCGGACCCTCTACATAAGCTCGATGAGGATCAAGCAACGATATCCTGGCCCCTAATCTGTTCATGTCAACAAAATAGATTACCCTATTTTCATAAGACCAATCATGAATCAATGTTCGCCCCTCAGCTATAGAAACGATTGGAGCAAAGAAAGGCAAATTATCTATGTTGATTCCCGGAAACGGCAATCCATGCAGCTTATCCTTGAGAGCCTTCAATTTAGAAGGGATGATTTCCAAATCAACCAAGTCAGTTTTTCCATTTTTAGATTTATATTCATTTAAAATGTTATATTTTTGTCCCATTTTTTCTAATTTCAAGAGCTCCAGTTCTAAAAATTCAATCGGACATCTTTGAATGATCAACTTGCTCTTAGTGACAATAGCCGCAGAAATGAAAAACATCGCCTCGATCGGATCTTCACTGATTTCATATGTCACATCCTTATTCATCTCCTTTAACCCTGTCACTTCTAATGTTCCGGTGCCTATGCCTTTGATCTTAACTCCCAGCTTTTCCAAAAAGAAACAGACATCCTGCACCATATAATTGGCTGTAGCCATTTTTATGATGGTTTTTTCCGGACTTTGAGCGGCAGCTATCAAAGCTGTTTCTGTTACAGTATCGCCTGATTCATAAAGAACAACTTTTTTGACTGGCTTGAAATTCTCCGTATCAATTTCAAATCCGCCTTCTATCGATTTTATTTTAACGCCAAATTTTTCTATCGCAAAAAGATGCGGCCGGATAGTCCTTTCGCCCAATTTGCATCCTCCCGCTTGAGGAATAAAATATTTTTTTGATCTTCTGATTAGTCCGCTTATGAGCATTATAGCGCTTCTGGTTCTTT
Source organism: Candidatus Moraniibacteriota bacterium (assembly GCA_003543115.1). GTDB lineage: Bacteria > Patescibacteriota > Minisyncoccia > Moranbacterales > UBA2206 > UBA8518. The sequence goes on along the minus strand of DPJH01000055.1, from coordinate 8,495 downwards.
GTGCAGCTTCTTTATTGATATCATCTATCTTAATCTTATCTGGAGGAATAAGAATAATGGTTTTTTCTTTGCGCTCCACTTTCACTCCTATACTTTCCAAAACCTCCACCCATCGGTTAACTTCTTCGATTTGAGGAACATTTTTCAATGTCGTTTTTCCTTTATTTATCATCGCTGCCGCAAACAAAGCTACAGCGGCATTTTTTGACCCATTAACCGTTATTTTTCCTGAAAGTTTTTTTCCGCCATTGATCTTGAAATATTTCATATAATTTTAAGCTAACACCATTAATTTGTTAGATTGTTCCTTTATTAAGGCAAAATTTTCATTAAACATATAATAGTAGTATATCTTATTATCATCATTTTTTCAAGCTTTTTAATACTAAAAAAACAGGATTCATCCTGTTTATATAAGGGTGTTTAATTGCTTTAGGAAGAACAAAGTTACATGAGCCTAAATAAGCTTTTTATAGTTTTTTGACCAATAAATAACGGTGTTATAATAACCTTGGCTGAATGCTCCATAATAATTGATTGTCGCTTTTCTGATTGCGGATGCGCTATCAGATGTGCCGCCGGCATTAGCCACTTTGATTGCTAATCCCATAACACCATCCGTAATGTTCCATGGATCTGGCTTTTTATGCCCAGTGTTAGCGCTAATCCTAGATTCATAGGCAAGCCATGTATCAGACATAAATTGTGCCACCCCCATCGCTCCTCCCTGGTTTGGTCCGGCGCTTGAAAAAGGAATTGTACAAGACACTTTCTTGCTTTTATATCCCAGATCATCAATAATACTATTAAAAAGTTTTTCTCTATGATACAGCCTATCTATTGATGCTTGATATTTTTTGCCATATTTCTTATATCCGGCAATAGATACCTTTTTTACATCGGCATAAGTACACTGTCCTGTGTTTTTTCCCAAGTTCGTCTCTTGCTTGAGAAATCCATACAAAACTCCTTGCGAAACTCCAGTCTTTTTGCTTGCATAACTGACCGCATCCTTAATGTCCTTTGCATTATAATTCGTTCCTAATAGCGCATTCAATTCACCTTGCAATTCATTGAACTTTTTTTGAAGCTCTGCTATGGTAGCTTGGGTCTCCTGTATATCGCTGGCTATCTCACCCTGTTCAAGCTTTTTCTGCTGTAAAATCTTTTCATGTTCCTGTTTTTTTTCAGACAAATCCTCCTTGACTTCGCTCAGCTTATCCTGAGAAGAATTTATCTCCTCCATAAGAGCCAGTATCTTTTCCTTTATATTCAAATTCTGATCTTCCATTCCAAAGATGTCATTCACAGCCCCGTTAGATAATGCCAATTTGATCAAATCATCACCGCTTCCAAAATACATCTCTTGCAGATATGTAGTTAATACTTTTTTATATAAAGAAATCTGATCATTAAGATTTTTTATTTCTGCCTCTTTCCTCGATATTTCAGTTGCTGTTTGATTTAATAGGCTCTTCGTTGCTCCGACTTGAGCTGTGACTTTTGAATAAACAGATTGGCTGGCATTCAGCTCCGCCTGCTCTCTTTTCATTTTTTTTTCCACGGATTCAAGCGCATCCTTAGTTTTTTCCACATCATCAGAGGCAAAAACGACAAACCCATCAGAAAAATTCCAGACAGCAAAAAAGGCTATCAGAATTATAGTTACCGCTTGTTTTATTTTTTTCTTATTTTTCCCCATGAAATCATTATACCACTATTTTTTCATAATAAAAAACCATCCTGAATATTAGGGATGGTTTTTTTATTATGATGAAGTTGCTATTTCTTGTTTTTATCTTCTCCTTCGCTAGCCGGCTCTTCTTTTACTACACCCTCGATCTTTGTTACATCAGCTTCAACTTTTTCCTCTAGCTGAGCCAATTCTTCCTCGCTTCTCTGTGGAGCAACCAAGGCAATCACAGTTTCGGGATCAATACCAAGTTCAATATTTCTTGAAATTTTTATATCTTTGACAGTGATATGAGTTTCAAAATCATTAATCATAGATATGTCTACGTCAATATGAGATGGAAGATCGGCTGGCAGACATTTAACTGTAAGCTTATCGATATTCTTAACTAAAATTCCACCCAATTCTTTAACTGCTTTTGATTCTCCAACAAAAACCAACTCTACCTCATTTTCAATTTTTTCGTCCATCCTAACTTGGAAAAAATCCACATGGACATACTGACCCCTAACAGGGCCTTTTTGGATATCTTGAATAAGAACATTTCTTTTTTCCTTATCATCAAGATTCATTTCAACAATAACACTTTCTCCATATTTTTTAACCAATCTTTTCATATCGATTTCTTTGACCCAAAGGCTGACAGAATCAATTTTGTTTCCATACACTACTGCAGGAACCATGCCTTCTTTTCTTCCTTTATTGACCTTTCTTCCTCGCTCAACTCTCGCTTTCGCTTCTAATGTTGCTTTTTCCATAAATTTACGCCCTACCTACCTATCTAGTTTTTAGTTTGTAGTTCTTAGTTTTTAGATAAATAATTTCTAAAAACCACAAACTATCAACTATAAACTAAACAAATCCCTCGGACATTTAAAAAATTAAATCATATATTTTTTACCAGTTTTACTATATCTGCATTTTCACCCAGAACAAATTGGTGCAAATCAATTATTTCATCAGCGCTTATCGCCTCTTTCCCGATCTTTTCTTTTGCTTCTTCAACATCAAGATCTGTGGCCATTCCTAAACTCACTACGCCATTTTGATTATTGGATAAAAAAATTATGGCCGCACTATTACATTTTGAACATGTTGAATGAAGCGTAGTTTTTTTCTCTTTTTCATCAATGACAACTATCTTCCCCGGATCCAAAGAGCTGTTGCATACCGCGCATTTAACTAAAAAATCTGTATTATTAAACATTTTTTCCATATTTTTGTACTATATGATTTTAGCATAATCGCAGAAAAAGTCAATATTATTGAATCTATGAAACTTTAACGCGCCTGATATAAATGCTTTGAATTATGCCAATAGAAGCCAGCACAGAAATCATGGAACTGCCGCCATAGCTCAAAAATGGCAAAGGTACTCCAGCTACCGGAGCAACTCCAATATTCATGCCTACATTGACCAAAACCTGGAAAAAGAGCATCACAATCACACCTACCGCCAATAGATATCCAAAATTATCCCTTGCAAGCCTAGCTGTCTCTTTAATGCGATAAATAAGCAACCCGAAAAGACCAAGAATAACTCCCGAGCCAAAAAATCCCAGCTCCTCGGAGAAAACAGCAAAAATAAAATCCGTATGTTTTTCTGGAAGAAAATTCAACTGGCTTTGAGATCCATGCCCCAATCCCTTGCCCCACATTCCGCCAGATCCCACTGCTACAATAGACTGGATGACGTTATATCCGGTTCCCCTAGGATCATTGTCAGGACTGACGAAATTCACCAATCTATCTTTCTGATAATCCTTCAGCATGAACCATCCTGATGTTGTTGCAATAATCCCGACAAATACCAACCCAAAGATTACTTTCTTATTTATACCCGATGCAAAAAGCATTCCTACCCATATTGCCATAATTATCGCAGCTGAACCGAAATCCGGCTGTTTTAGAATGAGCATAACTGGGATGAGCACTAAAATTATTGAAACAATGGTTCGTAGCACCACGCTAAAATAGCTTTTTTTCTTAGAAAGAAAACTGGCTAAAAATATCACAATTATAACCTTTGCCATTTCAACCGGTTGGATATTAAATGGGCCGAATCCTATCCATCCTGTAGTTCCCCTTATGGTCGTTCCGAAGAAAATAAGCAGAGATAAGATTATTAAAATGAAAAAATACAATTTTGTGCTGTAAGAATTTAAAATACGATAATCAAAAAAAGAAAATAATAACAATAAAAAAATTCCTATTCCAATGGAAGTGAGTTGCTTCTCAAAATGGTTCAATCCAGCGGCACTATCAAAAGATGACATGCTGTATAAAGTCACAAGCCCAACACACAGCAAAAGCAATACTGAAACGACAAGTATCCAATCTAATTTTAAAAAAATTTTCATAGTCAAACTTACCTATAAGACGGATCCTGCAAATGTTCTATAGAAAAATTTCTTTCTGCAAAAGTTTCTGAATCAAAGACATTTGCATCCGCTTGAACCTCAATGCTCATAACTTCACCATTAAATCTGCTGAGCCAAAGCGCTCTAAAATCTCTATTTTCACCATTGCGTACAGTTCGCATTTCCGTGGAATTTACTGCTACAACTTTATTATTAGCGTCTTTTAAAATAATGGCTAATTTTATCAATGAAAAATCAAATGGGCTTTCATTTTTTAAAAGTCCCAATACCTCGCTAAAACCAATCCCTGAGTGAATTTCGTTATAGTTTTTGTTAACCACCTTCAGTTGCGGTTTCTGATAATGATTTTTAAATTCAATCCACTGAGCTTCATAAACTTTAAGCTCGACATCGTACGGATTTCCTTTCACTTCAATATTATTTTCAATAAGATATTTGCTTTCACCAGGAAGAATAAAATTATAGCCGCTTTTAGTGGCTAAAACCATCCCTTGATTATCCTTAACGATAAATTCATATTTAAATTTTCCTCCTCCAAAAATATTATTTGGATTTGTAATCCTTCCATAGAAATCAAATTTCCCTACCGCTCCGCTCTCCAGAAATCCTTTTTCTGCCACGATCAAATCTGATGTAACGATTTTTTTACATTTTTCTGTGCAGATCCCGCCACAATCTATTCCCTCTTCATTTTGATTTTTCTTTCCATCCAAACAAGATTCGCCTGGCTTAATCATAAGATAAATAAGGAAGCTAAAGCATAAAAAAACAGCAACAAAAATTGCTATTATAATGGCTCTTTTTTTCTTATATTTATCTTGGAAAAAGTCATTTATTATTTTCATATTTTGTATTCTACCACAAATTAAATAATTTTAGAAATCCAAACAAAAAAGAACATTGTTTTGGCGGTGTCCTACTTTTCCTAGACTTAAGTCTAGATATCATCGGTGCTGAAATGCTTAACTGCCGAGTTCGGAATGGGATCGGGTGTTGCCACTTCGCTAGAACCACCAAAACAATGTTCTCTTTCTTTGCCTCGCCGTAGCTTCATGCGAAGGCGGGCTTGAAATCAAATTTCTAATGTAAAAGGTCTTATCGTCTTCTATAGGCTTTCTGATTCTTTAACTTTCAGAATCGCTAAAATGCATTGATCACCGGTGCAAAAAACAAAAATGAAAAAATCGCAATCGCAATTACAGAAAAAATCATAAATGTAAATCTCAAACTCTCTCCGTACTTCATAAAAAATACTTTCATAATGTTTATTTACTTGTAAACATAGTATCATAACGCTTCTTATGAATCAAATTGAAATATAAGAAAGATTAGAAACTATTAACCACTAACCGATTTAGCAACAAGTAACATGTAACACTTAGCAATAAAATTGCCAATGTTGCACATTATATGTCACTAAAAAATAAATTTAAGAGTGTAATTTCAATTTATTAGTATCTCTTGACTTAATGCATTACTGCACTTGCATCTGAGACCTATCAACCTAGTCATCTTCTAGGAAATTGTATTCCGAAATAAATCGGAATAGTTGCCTTATCTTAAGGGAGGCTTCCCGCTTATATGCTTTCAGCGGTTATCCTTTCGAACATCGCTACCCGGCCGTGCCGCTGGCGCGACAACCGGTGCACAAGAGGTTCGCCCGTCCCGGTCCTCTCGTACTAAGGACGGATCCTCTCAAGTATCCTACGCCCACAACGGATAAGGACCGAACTGTCTTACGACGTTCTGAACCCAGATCACGTACCGCTTTAACTGGCGAACAGCCAGACCCTTGGGACCTTCTACAGCCCCAGGATGTGATGAGTCGACATCGAGGTGCCAAACAGCGCCGTCTATGTGAACTATTGGGCGCTATAAGCCTGTTATCCCCAGGGTAACTTTTATCCGTTTGCGCTGTCGATCCCACATTCATGTACAAATGTACGTACAGCGGATCACTTGCTCCGACTTTCGTCTCTGCTTGGAATGTACTCCTCACAGTCAAGCTGGCTTATGCGCATACACTATCACTTCGATTTCCATCCGAAGCTAGCCAACCTTTGAACGCCTCCGCTACTCTTTAGGAGGCAACCGCCCCAGTTAAACTACCCATCATACACGGTCCCCTAACCGGATAACGGTCAGGGTGAGATCAAGATCTTGGCAAGGTTGGTATTTCACCGGCGACTCCACAAATACTAGCGTATCTGCTTCAACGTCTCCCAACTATGCTACACGGGCCAAAACCCGGATCAATGTAAAACTGTAGTAAAGCTCCATGGGGTCTTCTCGTCCTGGTACGGACAGACGGCATCTTTACCGCCAATGCACTTTCACCGAGTCCTTCGCTGAGACAGTGCCCACATGATTACTCCATTCGTGCGGGTCAGAACTTACCTGACAAGGAATTTCGCTACCTTAGGACGGTTATAGTTACCGCCGCCATTGACTAGGGCTTCAGTTCGCACCGTGAAGCGCTCCCCTTAACCTTCCAGCATTGGGCAGGAGTCAGCCCCTATACATCCACTTTCGTGTTAGCAGAGACCTGTGTTTTTGATAAACAGTTCCGTGGGCTCTTTTGCTGCGGCCCCCACATCGTTAGATGTGAACGGTTCGCGTTCAAAAGAACATTATTCATGTTACTTATCTCAGAAAAATTCTATGGTTTTAAAAAGGATTTGATCACACCGATTCTACTTTACGCAGAAACGATGCGTACTCACTACATTTATCAGCGCTTTTACCTCTGATAAATGCGTTCTTCTAACCACCTAATCGCTGAGTTTATGAACGCGGCTCATATCCACCGAAGTGGGGGCAGACCTTATCCCGAAGTTACGGTCGCTGTATTGCCGAGTTCCTTAGCGAAGGTTCTCTCGTAAGCCTGAGTCTACTCGACTCGAGCACCTGTGTTGGTTTGCGGTACGGTCGACGTGTCCACGCGTACACCTGCTTTTCTAGCCAGCGCCTTTTCCAGAATCGTCACCTTAAAAAGGTAACTTTCACTCCCATCGGGTTCCCCCTAGGTTGGACGGATAAACCATGAATCCGCTCCGAATATCTCGCCGTGAACAGTGTACAAAACACGCCGGTTCAGGAATATTAACCTGATGTCCATCGCCTACGCTATGCGCCTCGGCTTAGGCCCGACTAACCCTGAGATGATTACCATAGCTCAGGAAACCTTGCTCTTACGGCCGAGGGGATTCTCACCCCTCTTGTGGTTACTCATTCCAGCATTCTCACTTCCTAACGCTCCACAATTCTTTCCAAAACTGCTTCACCGCAGATAGGAACGCTCCTCTACCACGCCACCAGTACACTAAACACCTCATGATCGTAGGTTATCCGCCTTGGCGGAGCTATTTTGACCGACAGCCCTTCCGGGTGGCGGAGAAAATGTAGCTTTTCTACGTTAGATGTTTACTGTACTGGTGGCATCCATGTCTTCGGTATAACACTTAGCCCCGTTACATTTTCCACGCAAGATCTCTTGACTAGTGAGCTGTTACGCACTCTTTAAATGAATGGCTGCTTCTAAGCCAACATCCTAGTTGTCTGAGCAACTCAACATCCTTTCTCTGTTAACTATCATTTGGGGGCCTTAGTTGATGGTTTGGGTTGTTTCCCTTTTGGCCACGAAGCTTATCCCTCGTAGCCTGACTCCCGGAGAACATGTATACGGAATTCGGAGTTTGTCTGGGTTTGGTACCGTTGTGACGGCCCTAGCCCAATCAGTGCTCTACCTCCGTTACANNGTTCGGACCTCCATGAGGTTTTACCCTCACTTCATCCTGGACGAGGGTAGATCACACGGTTTCGCGTCTACCGCACGTTACTTCAATCGCCCGGTTAGGACTTGCTTTCGCTTCGGCTGCGTTTCTTAAAAACTTAACCTTGCAACGTACGAGTAACTCGTAGGCTCATTATCCAAAAGGCACGCTGTCACTCCGATAAATCGAAGCTCCAACTGCTTGTAAGCATATGGTTTCAGGTACTATTTCACTCTCCTAATAGGAGTTCTTTTCACCTTTCCCTCACGGTACTATGCGCTATCGGTTACGAGAGAGTATTTAGTCTTACCAGATGGTTCTGGCAGATTCCCACAGACTTCCACTTATTCCGTGGTACTTGGGAGGCTGATCCAAAGAGTTATATAACTTTCGCCTAAAGGACTATCACCTTCTATGGTTGAACTTTCCAGAACATTCGGCTAGAAATATAATTTTTTACTCTTCGACTTATTAGCAATTCAGTCAGATCAATTCCCACAACACCAATAACGCAACGGTTGCTTCCTTTAACACGTTAAATGGTTTAGACTGTTTCCTTTTCGCTCGCCACTACTAAGGAAATAACTATTGTTTTCTTTTCCACCAGGTACTTAGATGTTTCAGTTCCCTGGGTTGCCTTCACACAAC
>DPJH01000041.1 GCA_003543115.1 Candidatus Moraniibacteriota bacterium | reverse complement strand
GTTTTCCTGAAACCGTGAAAAATTCCACCTTGGTTGAAGAATCAGAAACAGAAACCATTCCAAATCCTTGGCCCTGATAATAAAAATCATTAGAATTTGACGGCGGGATTTCATGATCGAAAGAATCGGTGTTGCCAAAAATAAATTGGTCGATCGAGCCGATTTTTTTGTGGCTTTGAATATGTTCATGTCCGGAAAAAACCGCATCAACCTTATATTTTTCTAAAATTTTCCATAGCTGATCTCTTTCTTTCGCATTTGCGTCTAAGCTCTCATCAATTTTTGATTTCACCGGATAGGCCGGCTCATGGAAAAAAACAAAAACATGCTTTTTGGCGTTTTTCGCAAGATCCGCTTCCAACCAATTTCTTTGGGTCTTATTGATGAGATTTTCCTCCGGCTTTTCGCTGTTTAGGATGATAAAATGGGAATCTTTGAAATCGAAAGAGTAGACAAGTTCCCTATAGCCAGCAGGGCCGTTTTGGGGGAGGGTGAAAAATTTCTGCCACATGGTGTCAGCCTTTCCTTTTCCCGTTCGATCATGATTGCCCATGACTGCATAAGTCTTAGGGAAAAGCTGGCCAACGATATTTTTCCAGTCGGAAAGATCGTTTTCACATTTTTCCAGTCCGTCGCAGCTGGAAAGCAGATCTCCGACAGCGACTATGAGGGAGGGGTTTTTATTTCCTATGGATGCGATGCTTTGCTGGAAACCTCCTTTTGGGTCGGCCGCATCAAATCTTTGGGTATCGCCTAAGATGGCAAAAGAAAAATCATTTTCATTTTGCATGGGTCCGGAAACTTGTACGGGCCCGATAGTAATGTCATTTCTTTTTCCTTCTTCTTCATCTTTTGGCTCAGTGTTGATGTTTTCATCGGCAATTTTTTCTTCGGTCGGGGTTTTTGGTCTGATCTGGGTTTCGATGGGTGTTCTTACAGTCTCTGCTTTTTCTACAAGATCACTTTCTTTTTGAGAATTATTTTTTGGAAAAGAATTTTTTATCAGATAGGAAGTTCCGCCTAAAAAAATAAGGCTAAAAATTATCAATAAGCTGATTTTCTGATTGGTAAAATTATTTTTTGCGCTTGGCTGGATGAAAGATATGCTGGGAGAATGATGCGAAAAATCACCCTTTTCACCATAGGTTTCTTTTTTTGCGTTTCCTGGAAGATTTGCCGGCATTGGCAGATTTTCTGAACGGTTTGAATTGCAAACAGAATCCATTGTCCGTTTTCGGGGATGTGATTTTTTTGCTGGAATAGTTTTCATTGTTTTTTATTCCCTGCCAAAGCGGCAAAGTTAAGGTGATATAAATATAGCGAAAAATAGGCACCTGTGCAATATTGAAGAGCGGCATTTGTAGTAATAGTGTGAAATGTCAAAATATTAATCATTCTAATTCTAATACTATGTATGTAAAAAAAGATTTCTCACATCTGAAAGGCATGATGGGGTTCAGCGACAATCTCCTAGATATTCATTTTTCTCTTTATGAAGGCTATGTAAACAATGCCAATAAAATTCTGGATCTTCAGACTTCTCTGGATAAGAGTTCTGCAGAATATGCTGAGGTAAAAAGAAGATTGGGATGGGAAACCAACGGAGTTATTCTCCATGAGCTTTATTTCGAAAATTTAGGAGGTAATGGCATGATTGATGAAGGCGGAAAATTGTACGGGGCTATGTCTAATTTTTTTGGCAGTTTTGATGAATGGAAAAATGATTTTGTGGCTGCTGGAAAAATGCGGGGAATAGGCTGGGTCATTCTCTATCAAAATCCCAATGACGGAAATCTTATAAATTTTTGGATCAATGAACATGACAGCGGTCATCCGGCCGGCTTCAATCCTATTCTTATCATGGATGTTTTTGAACATGCTTTTATGCTCGACCATGGAAAAGACAAGCCAAAATATATCGAGGCTTTTTTTGAAAATATTGATTGGAAAAAAGCTGAAGAAAGGTTTAGGTAGATGAGAAATAAAAAATATATAATTTTTTCTATAAAAAAGCCAATCCTGTCAGTGTTTGATGGATTGGCTAATTCTTTTGACATCAGAGTTAATCAAATTTTCTTGGCATAATCAACCATTCCCTGAAAATCAACTCCGACTACTGGTTCTTCTCCAACTACCCAGGCGTCATGGCCTGACGGCAGTAAGGATACGCTGCCAGGCTTCAAATCCGTTTCCGTGCCGTCGGACATCACTACGTGCATGGTTCCTGATATGAGATATTGGAAATGAGGAGCTTCGCACCACTCAGTATTGGCAATCGGTTTCACATGTTGAGACCATTTCCAACCAGGCTCAAAAGTGGCCTTGCCGACCATGGCGCCTCCGATATTGACCAGCTCTACTTTTCCTTTTTCGAATGTTCGCACTTCATCCGGCGATGCAAAATATTTTACCTCTATTTTTTTGTCCATAATTTGTTCACCTCCTTATCTCATTAATATTTTTTACCTCAAACCTTATAGTGGATAATACACAAGCTGGATTATTTTATTGCAGAAAATGTGTTGCGATACTTTAGATGTGTAAATTTTTTAAAGTAAAAAAAGTCATCTCTAGAGATGACTTTTTGTTTTTTGTTGAGGCTATGGGACGTCGTTGGGACTTATATTATGGAATCAAATGTTTGAAAAAATGCCTTCAATTAGCTGATGTTGTTATTTTTGATATGATCTTTTCTTGTATTGCGTTCAATTTTTTCTAATAAATCTATAACGTCATTAACTTTCCAATACCACAATGCAATTTCTCTAATCAGGAATGCAAATGAAATAGCAATGAGAATTAATATCGCAATGGGAAAAGCATTATCTTCGATTGATTTTATTATAAAATTTGATACACCCATAAATTTATTTACAATAATTAATATTTCAATTATGTAATAATTATTGAATTTATACTAATTTTTCTTTCCAAGCAAAGTTAGGTAAGTAGGGCTATTTTTAATTTATTTAGCCATGAATTTCAGTAATTAATTATCGAAAAATGTTTACATCTATCCAAGGTGGTCACACTCAAAACGTCTTACCCATTTAATCATACCTTCCACATCATCTTTTGTGAATTTATCAAAATGACCATGATCCGCATTATTTCTAATGTCAGCTTTTGCTGTTATTTCTTTTTGCACTAATTTATTATAAATGCCAGCTTTAGCAAGTTCACTATTTAAAGAATCAATTTTAGTTTTTTCAGGTACTTCGATTTCATTTTTCTCGCAAATCTTTCTTAGAGAATCTTCTAATACAGCACCAACTAGAGAAGCGGCTGGGATAAAATATCCATTTTTTAATAAGGCCTCTGCTTGTTCTAGAAAATCATCTAATATCTCAGCACTCACAAGTGATTTAATTTCAAATAGAAAGTCTTCATTAAAATCATTATGTGCGGCCTCTAAAATTCCAAAGCACATATTGAAATAGTATGAGTTATTTGCAGTTTCTTTTCCCTCAGCAATTCTTTTCAGCTCTGAATAGTGAGCACTATTTTTTCCACAAACTCTTTCAATTAAATTTAATGCTTCTGTTCTGAATCTCAGATAATCTGAATTAGGCGGGTGACGCTGGTAATCTTCTCCATGATAACCAGCCTTAACAAGAATTTGATTGCCTTCTTGTATAAGTTTATTAAACTTTTCAGTTATTTTTTCTTTTAACATGCGATTATAGATTATATTTATTAAGCTAATTGTATACTTGTATTCGATTTTTGTCTAAAAATAAGGCAAAATAGAATTACAATTGAATTGACCTAAACCACGCTCTTTTTAGTGTGGCATGGTCTAAAAACCTAAGCAATAAAAACGGTCTCATGATCGATTTTTTTATGCGCTGAAAAATAAAAAAGCCTTGGTCATGCGCGGATGACCAAGGCGGCTGCATTTCTGTTTAGTCTAATTGGGACCAATTCCGCCCTTTGTCAACAGGGGGCGTCGGTGAGTTCTTGAAGTTCACGTGGTGCCAGAGTATTAAGGAGAGTGGATGCACGGTTCAGAAAGCTCTCAAATACAGGAAGAGTCCTAGTAAGATTTCCTATCTCGGAATCCACGCACCATTTCGCCAGCATTAGAATGCTGGTGCTGTTTTCATTGTGAAAGGTTCGCATTCCTACGATTTCGTAGTGTTCTTCGCCATCAGGCAATTCTGCCGCTGCCGCAACGTGTTCAGCAACTTTTTTTCTCAGAATATCAATTAGGTATTCAATAACGGATCTGGAATATCCGTTAATAACCGGATCTTTTGAATTTATCATCTTCTGTCTCCTTTGAAAGATTCATGTTATAGACGAAATTATCGCCATGTTTGTGTTCCTGAGAACTTTTTTTTATACACCCATTTGTCTATTTTGTCAATCATCTGTATTAGAAGAGTACATCTTGGA
>DPJH01000042.1 GCA_003543115.1 Candidatus Moraniibacteriota bacterium | reverse complement strand
GGGAGAGTTGTCCACAATAGATTGAACACCCTACATCTTAAGCCAATCCATTACTTTTTTCTCATTTTTATGGGGACCGATGACAGCCAAATTAAGCGTTTCTTCTTTCAAAATTTGTTTTGCCACTCGCAAAATGTCATTGGTTGTCACCTTGTCAATTCTGGAAAAAACTTCTTCCAATGTCATGATTTTCTTTCTTTTTATTTGCTGATCAATGAAAAACATTGCCACCTCATCAGACGACTCAAATCCCATTACGCTGCGACCCTTGATATAATCCTTGGCTTTTTGCAATTCCTTTTCAGAAACCTTTTCCGTAGCAATTTTTTTATATTCCTCCAAAATGACTTTTACTGCTTCTCCCAAATTTTTGTGTTCTACTCCGGCTTGAGTAGCCAAATATCCGCAATCCGCATAGGAATCCCCTCCGGTTCTCACATAATAGGCTAAGCCGCGTCTTTCTCGCACTTCAATAAAAAGCCGGCTGCTCATATTTCCTCCCAAAATAGTCCCTAAAAGGGAAATTACAAATCTATCCCGATGCTCTTCATGATAAGCGCGGCATCCTAGAATAATATGGGTTTGATCTGTTTTTTTATATTTTATTTTAACCTCAGGTTTTTTCTGCGTCTCTATTATTTTATCGAATTTAGGCTTTTTCCCAGATGCCATTTTAAAAAAATATTTTCGAATCAAGGCTAAAATGTTTTTTTCATTGAATTTTCCCGCTACACAAATCGCTGTATCATTAGCTACATAAAAACGTTTCATATAATCCAAGAAATCTTCGCGCTTGAAAGAAGCGATGGTTTTTTTATANNGCCTTGGCATAATAACCAGTCCTGTCTTTGGAAGTGAAAGCGTTGAACTCCCCTCCGATAGAATCTAATTCTTCCGAGATAGACAGAGTATTTGGTCTTTTTTCAGTTCCCTTGAAAAACATATGTTCGATAAAATGGGAAAGGCCTGCTTCTTTTTCTGTTTCATAGCGCGACCCCACTCCCACCATCACCATTACTGTTGCTGTATTGGTATCCTTCATCGGAATGGTAATGACATTCAGTCCGTTCCTAAGGGTAGTTTTTTTATAATTCATAATGATCTACTTTAAATATTATATATTTTTGAATATTTTTTTTCTATATATTCGATAAAATATTTACTAGCCAGCTTCTCTCCGGTTACCTTCTCCGCCAATACATCCGCAGAAAAAAGCTTTCCATGAATATGGATGTTTTTTCTAAGCCAAGCCAATATATGTCCAAATTGCCCCTTTCTAATCTCTTTTTCCAAATTCAAAATATCTCTCTTGGCAGATGCATAAAATTGGGCTGCATATAAATTCCCCAATGTATAAGTAGGAAAATATCCGATCATCCCGCCCGACCAATGCACATCTTGCAAAACTCCCGATTTATCGCTAGAAACCTTTATGCCAAAATATTCCTTAAACTTGTCATTCCATATTTTAGGCAGATCTTCCGCGGCAATGCTACCCTCGATCAAGTCTTTTTCTATCTCAAATCGTAAAATGATGTGAAGGTTATAAGTTACTTCGTCTGCCTCCGTTCTAATAAGCGATGGACTGACAATATTTATCGCTTTATAAAAATCGCTGAGCTTTATTTTCCCGAAATGTTTCGGAAATCTCTTTTGCAGTATCGGATAAAAGTATTGCCAAAAATCTTCACTCTTTCCCAATATATTTTCCCATAATCTTGATTGGGATTCATGAATGCCATGTGAGATGGATTCTCCCATTGGAGAACCAAAGTTTTCTATCGGGATGCCTTGCTCATAGAGAGAATGCCCTGTTTCATGAATCGTACTGCTGATTGCATAAAACAGATCGTCTTTTTTGTATCGTGTAGTCATTCTGACATCTTGCGGATGGAATCCCGTGGAAAAGGGGTGCGTGCTGACATCCAATTTTCCAGCCTCAAAATCAAATCCAATCTTGCTCGCTATAAATTTATTCAGTTCAATTTGTTTCTCAATTGGAAAATCACCCTTTAAAACGCTTCTATTCGCCTTAACTTTAGATTTTTTTATTTTTGCAAGAAAAGGAATCAGAAAAGATTTCAATTCCGAGAAAACCATTTCAATTTCCTCTACATTCGTGTATGGCTCAAAAATATCCAACAACGCATTGTATGGAGATCCTTTAAAACCAACCAATTCAGCTTCTTTTCTTTTAAGATCAATGATTTTTTTCAATTGGGGAAGAAATAATTTAAAGTCATTTTTCTCTCTAGCCTGCGCCCAGATAAGTTGGGATCTGGAAGTTGTTTCTGCCAGCTCTTTTACAAAATCCAAAGGTAATTTCTTTTCTCTGGAAAACTCACGCCAAACCTCCCTGACAATACAACTTTCTTCATCATTTAGCTTTCCTGAATCTAATTTTTTTTTCAATGCTAATAATGATTTTGAAAAATCAGCCGAGGTAAATTTGTTATGCAGCTCTCCGGCCAAACTGCCGATTATTTTCGCTCTTAGTTCATTTCCTTTCTGTGGCATACTCACCTCCTGATCCCAGTGCAAAACAGAAATGGCAGAACTAAGATAATAAATATCCATCAATTCTTTTTTAAATTCTTCCATCAATTTTTGACTCATAATTTATTTCTTACTTTTTAGTTGGAAAATTTCTCAGAAAAAAATTTTTCCAGATCTTCCGCCTGCACTTTTTCTTGTTTCATAGTATCACGATCCCTGACGGTCACTTCTCCCTTTTCCAAAGTCTCAAAGTCTACAGTCACGCAGTAGGGCGTTCCGATTTCATCTTGGCGTCGATATCTTTTTCCCACATTGCCATTATCATCGAATTCGCACATCCATTTCATTTTCAAGCTATCGTAAATTTTTCTGGCCTTTTCCACCAATTCAGGCTTGTTTTTCATCAAAGGAAAGATGGCCACTTTAATTGGAGAAAGTCTTCTGTCTAATTTTAATACAACTCGAGCTCCTCCTTCTATTTCTTCTTCTTGATAGGCTTTATCCAAAAACATCAGAAACAATCTGCCAAGACCCACTGAAGTTTCCATAATATGCGGGATAAATCTTTCTCCTGTTTTTTCATCCAAATAATCCAATTTGGCTCCGGAAAATTTGCTATGTTGCGACAAATCCCAATCACCGCGAGCATGAATTCCTTCCACTTCCTTGAAACCCCCTAGGGATTGAAAATCATATTCCACGTCAAACGCTTCAGAAGCATAATGAGCCAATTTTTCATGTTTGTACCATCTGATATCCGATTCTTCCATGCCATATTCCAAATACCAATCCCAACGGATTTTTTTCCACATTTCATATTTTTCCTTCATCATTTCCGGATGCAGAAAATATTGCATTTCCATCTGCTCAAATTCGCGCGTCCTAAAAACAAACTGGCGAGCTACGATTTCGTTGCGAAAAGCTTTTCCTATTTGGGCAATTCCAAAAGGTAATTTCACTCGAGTAGAATCCACGGTGTTTTTGTATTCCAAATAAATTCCTCCGCAAGTTTCCGGTCGCAGATACACAACATTCTCTTCGCTCAAAGCGTCTGTAGGTGAACCCAAATTGGATTTCACCATCAAAGAAAATCTTTTGGCTTCTGTCAGATCGGTCGATCCGCAACTGACACACTTCAATTTTTTCTCTGCACGCAATTTATCCAACTCTGCGTTGATAAATTCTATCGGCATCTTGTCCGCTACCACATTAAATGTTTCCAAAATATGATCAGCTCGCATCCTGGCTTTGCATTTTTTGCAATCCACTTGAGGATCGTCAAAACTATCCACATGGCCTGAGGCTACCCACGTCTTAGGGTGCATGAAAATCGCGCTATCAAGCCCCACTACATCATCTCGAAATTGCACCATATGCTTCCACCAAGCATCACGGATATTGTTTTTAAGAAGCGTTCCGTAATGGCCATAATCATAGATAGCGGCAAAACCTCCATATATTTCACTGGATGGGAAAACAAATCCGCGCCTTTTGCAAAGTGAAACTAATTTTTCCATTGTGTTTTCTCTATTTTGTTCCATAGTATTATAAAATTAAAAAATTATTACAAAAATAAAAATCTCGTTCCCACAAACAAAGAATAAAAAATCTTTGCTTGTCAGAACGAGACTCTTCTCGCGATTCCATCTGACTTCCCGCCTTCTCGGCGAACACCTTAATTACCCAATCAGCTCCAAGGATCCAATCCCTTTTCAACGCTGATCTGCTACATTTTCATTATACATCAACATTTCACTTAGTCAATTTTCTTCTAAGTAAAGTTTTTTCTTGCAAAACTTCGTTAAACTGCACCAAAAATCGATTGGAGTGACCGCCATGAGCTTCTCCCATTTCTTCCATCTTATGACTGAGGATTTTTTTGATGCGAATTTTTTCAGTTCCCTTTGGAGTGACCGCTTCCAAACTGTCTTTCAAAAACATCTCATTGTGCACAAAAACCACATTGAAAGTTTTTCCAATAATCTTCTTCTTACCCTCAACCTGTCCTACAAATTTATATTCAATTCCTTCCATTTTACCTTGAAAATTATGCTCCGGTTCTGCTCCCAACAAAAAACCTTTGGAATAACCGCGATTAGTCAAAGTATCCAGCTCTTTTTGTTGTCCTTTGATGGCTTGCTTCAGGTTTTTTTTGTTGCCGGCATCAATAATTTTTCGATAAGCCCGCGTCACCACTGAGACATAATAGACGCTTTTAGCCCTCCCTTCAATCTTGAAAGAATCCACTCCCGCTTCAATCAAATCCTGAATGTGATCCGACAGATTCATATCACGGCTATTGAAAAAATATGTCCCGTGCCTATCTTCCTCCAGATCAACCTGGAATCTTTTTGTGTCATCTGTCACGCTCGTTTCCCTTGTCTCTAAATTATCCTCGCCTTTCACTTCATATTTCCATCGACAAGGCTGAGTGCAATCTCCCAGATTAGCGCTGCGATCATTCATCCACTTGGATAAAATGCATCTTCCGGAATAGCTCATACACATAGCTCCGTGAATGAAATACTCCAATTCCATCTTAGGAACCGCTTTTTTGATTTCCCGAATTTCTTCCAAAGTCACTTCGCGAGCTAAGACAATTCTCTTTACTCCTGCTTTGGCCCAAAATTTCACCGCCTCAGCATTGGTCACATTAGCTTGAGTAGAAAGATGGATTTCTGTCTTTGGAAGATATTTTTTCACTAGCATTACGATTCCCGGATCAGCCACGATCACGCCATCAATTTTCAATGTTTTCAAAAACTTCAGATGTTTCTTGATTTTTTCCAAATGCACATTATGCGCATAAATGTTAAGAGTGATATAAATCTTCTTCTTATGCTGATGGACATATTCCACCGCCTCCCTCAAAGTTTCTTCTGTGAAATTATTAATCCTCACCCGCAAAGAAAAATCCGGTACGCCTGCATAAACCGCGTCTGCGCCATAAGCAATGGCATATTTAAGCTTTTCCAGATTTCCCGCCGGCGCCAGTAATTCTACAGTTTTATTATGTTTATTAGCCATGTAATTATAGATAATCCGGATTATATTTTAGGGACAGCTTTGGCGGACACGCCCGCCGGCGCCAGTAATTCTACAGTTTTATTATGTTTATTAGCCATGTAATTATAGATAGTCTGGTCATTAATTTCCTGACAACAAACTAAATATTCGCAATATTTTCGTGATTATTGCCTAGATAGATAATTTAACTCGCTTTTAATAAAGAGTCAACTTATAGTTCCTTTGCTTTTTTATTTAAGCTAAGAAATTAAAAAACCAAGAATTTATCCTTTCAGCTTATTCATCAGATCAAGATAAAATTTCAAATTATGAATGGCGGCCAGTTTCATTCCTAACATTTCTTTTACAGTAAAAAGATAGCGTAAATATGCTTTAGTATAATTTTTGCACAACATACAGTCGCATTGATCATCGATCGGAGAAAAATCCTCTTTGAATTTTTCATTATTTATGTTTATTGTCTTGTAGAAATCAGGATTTTCCAATTTATCATGGCCTCTGATAAACAGTCTCCCATGCCTTCCTTCACGAGTGGGAATAACACAATCGAACATATCCACCCCTGCCGCCACTGCCGCCACAATCTCCTCTGGCTTTCCAAGACCCATAAGATAGCGCGGTTTTTCTTCAGGCAAAATCGGAACCACCCATTGCAAAATTTCATACATTTTCTCCCTTGGTTCGCCGACAGCCACTCCCCCAATCGCATAACCATCCCAGCCAGTTTCCGGCCCTCCAAGACTTGCAAAATCGATCTGGGTCAGCTGTCTGGCAGATTCCTTGCGCAAATCTTCGTAGACTGATCCTTGAACGATGCAAAAAAGCAATGGCCTGCCAGAAACATATTTTTCTGGATTATCTTTTATATATTGGTGAAAAAAGCGAAAACATCTCTCGGCCCAACGGGTAGTCAAATCCAGTGACTCTTTGGCATATTGATAGGAAGCCGGATAAGGCGGACATTCATCCAAAACCATAATAATATCACTCCCTAAATTCAGCTGGATCTCAATCGATTTTTCCGGGCTCATAAAATGATTTTTTCCATTGACTGGGTCAGTAAAATGCACACCTTCTTCAGTCAGCCTTACTCCATTTTTCCCAAAATTTACCTTAGCCCGAGCTCCGAGAGAAAACACCTGAAATCCGCCTGAGTCAGTGAGAATCGGGCCATTCCAGTTCATAAATTTATGAAGATCTCCAGCCTTTGCAATCAGATCATCACCTGGGCGAAGCCAGAGATGATAAGTATTTCCCAGCGCAATTTCCGCTCCAATTTCTTTCAATTCTTGCGGTAGAATATTTTTTACCGCTCCCTTAGTAGCGATCGGCATAAAAAATGGAGTGTTAATTTCTCCATTTTTAGTTATCAACTTTCCTACTCGAGAAAAATTTTCATTTTTTATTATTTCAAATGTTTTTTCCATATATTATTGAACCACCTTCCATCCTAAAGCACCGATCGTAGGATCTTCCAGTAATATTATATTTTTACTGCCGCTTTTGATAACTAAATTCTGTCCGGTAAAAGAATCCTTAGCTGAAAAAACTGATTCCTTGATAATATCCATGCTCTTCCCAACTTGATTTGGAGATGGATTGACCTTTATTTGAAAGGTAACC
This sequence comes from Candidatus Moraniibacteriota bacterium, assembly GCA_003543115.1. GTDB lineage: Bacteria > Patescibacteriota > Minisyncoccia > Moranbacterales > UBA2206 > UBA8518. Next base: position 4,319 of record DPJH01000042.1, on the reverse strand, counting down.
TCTCTAAAAGGACTCAATATCCCTTCGCTAGATCTTATGGTGCCAAGATCCCAAGTAACCACATTGGCTCTTTCATTGTACGAAACCGGAGAGTTGCCCGGATAGAGCTTGCCTGTAGCCGTCACTCCCGTTGGCAATACTATTTCTATCTTTGCGTTAGTCACGTCATTGGAGACATTGCCCGCTTTTAATCTGATAGAATAAGTGGTTTCCTTCCCTACAACCGGAGGAATAGGTCCGGAATTTCCAATATGAGGCTCCGTATAAAAACCGAAAATTTCCATTAATATTTTAGAATTAAGTTTCATATCCAATCTGTTTCCAGCTATTATTTTGTTCATATTTATGGGCGTTGGTATATCGGGACTGTCTATTTTCACAATACTTGAAACTACAAAATTTTTATCCTGAACCATGTTAATTGGAATCAAATCTTTAACCTTTATGGAAAATACCACACTTCCTGATTCTCCCGGACCTAGATTTGCAAGCTGTTCATGATCAGAAGATTTCCAAACGAATAAGTTATTTTCCGTATCATATGTGCCACCCTTATCGAATTCGATGCTCTTATAATCAAGAATGGGACTGTCCATTTTGACAGTTATAATGAGATTTTTTAATCCCAAATCTCCCTCGTTTTTATACCTGATTTCAAATCTGAGCTTGTCGCCCGCATTAGGATAGTAGTTAATCGAATCATTTACAAGCTGTATTATCGACAAAGGCGATGAGGCTATTTTTGTATTTGTCGACTCTTCATTATAGCTCACGAATTGGCCTTGGTTTATCGCACCTACGTAAGCCTTAAAAGTCTTTGTCACGCCTCTTTCTCCTTGCAATTTTCCACTGATTACAATCTTTCCGCTTTCTCCGGAAGAAAGACGGCCGATATACCAAATATCATTCCCCTCGGAAACATTAGGTTCTGATTTAGAAAATATAAAACCATCCGGAAAATCGACTTTAATACGTATATTTTCAAAATCCTCCGCTCCGACATTTTTATAGCTGATTTGATAATCCAAAGCATCTCCGCTAGCCAAGTCTTGCGGAGACAAGATTTCTATGCTCATTGGAGTGGAAATAACATTAACCCCCAATTGATGTCTAGAAACAAAACTGCTGCTAAAATTAGATGGCTCATAAGTTAGTTCGGTTTTCAGATATGCCAAGGTTCCTTTAGGAGCATAGGATCTTCCATTAAAAGCAATTTTTCCTGATGATTTTCCGGCTAAATCTCCCAGTTTTACCAAGGTGACTGTCGGACTTTCATTTTGATACGTTTCACTTTCCTCTGGTTTGAAATTTTCAGGATGGATTATGCGCAACTCGGCATTTTTGAGCGAAACGATATTCTTGTTTTCATAGGACACTTCATATGATAAAAACTTCCCGCTTCGTGCTTCTGTGGGGCCTGACAATGACACAACCACCCTATTTTCATTAAACAAACTATCCCTTACGAAATATATTATGATCAAGAGAGCTAATATTCCCACGATAGAGGACAAAGCAATTGCCGCTATCTTGAACGCTTTTTTCTTTTTTTGCTCAGGAATAGGGGCTACTTCTTTCCAAGTGTCCATTTCTTCGATTCCACCGCTTCCCTTAGAATCGACATTTTCATTTCTTGAATCAAATTCACTTTCATCATGAGAAGCCAAGTCAGGATCAAGATTTTTTTTGTATAATTTATTTTTTATTTCAGAAAGCGACATATTTTTTATTAGAATTTTTATTATATTTTATTTAATTCTACTAAATTTTAACTGTTTTATCAAACGCGGAAAGATCCGTCAGAAAACCAACTGATGATTTCTTTCGCTATTCCTTTTAATTTTTGCACATCCCTGTCTTCTGTCTTCAGTTTTGTCAGATTCTCTAGCTTATTTTTTGAAAATATTCTTATCAATTTTATCATTTCATTGCTGATAGCCGTCCTATTGGGCTCATTCGCATGGCAATCGGAGCATAAAATTCCTCCGCGTGATATGCTTAAATAATTCTTCTCCAAAACCAGTTTTTTCTCGCAGTTCACGCATCTATTGACTTCCACTCCATAGCCCAGCCTATCCATTATCTTGAAAAGAAGCCCTACGGTCAAAATTTCTTGCAATTTCTCATCCCTATTCAAACTATTTGATAGTTCGAGATATTTTTCCAATAATAGAAATATCTCGTCGTCTTGCTCTTCTTCAGAAATGATCTGCGAAACGATGCGAAAGACAAAAAAGACATTGGTCACTAAATTTAGATTGCCTTTGATATTTGCGAAGTTGTCAATAACGATAGAACCGGTTATTTTTCCCAACCCTCTGTTTTTGGCTATGAATATCTCTCCCTTAGTGATAGTTTCTAGTGTCCCGGCCAGCCTGGCATTGGGCTTTCGTACGCCTTTTGCCAAGACTCTAATTTTTCCTTTTTCCAAAGTGTAAATAGTATAAATCCGATCGACCTCGCCGACATCTTTTTTCCCCAAAACTATTCCTTGGTATTTATATTCCATATATAACCTCCTCTTACTGAGATTTTCTGATGCTAAGCCTTATTTCTTCGCCGTCAAGAATAAAATCTTTTTCCAAATCAATTTCAGCAATCTCATTGCGTGAGAGAACCGAATCAGCTAACACTTCTTTGGCGATAATATCCCTCAAGCTTTGTGCATCAAAAACATTAGAAGCCCCATCATACCACACTTTTATCCTGTTATCAACCTCATAACCGGCATTTTTACGCATTTCTTGTATATAGCGGATTATTTCCCGGGCTTGTCCTTCCAGCTTCAATTCAGGCGTGATTTCTACATTCAATGCTATAATAGCATCCCTTTCAGAAATTTGAGGAAAATTTCTTTCATCATCTTTTAGTAAGGCATATTTTACTCTTTTATTTTCTTCTACCAAATCATTTACCAAAATGTTTTTAAATTCTTCGAAATTAACAATTGCAACATTCTTTATATTCAACTCTTCTAAAATAATATTTTTTAATTCATCGCCAATATTCAAACTATTATTAACAGAGGAAATCAACATTTCATTTAAGGGTTGTCTAACTTTGAGCATTTTTTCAGCCCTTAGGGATAATCCTTGATTAACGATATCTCGTATAACCCTCATGCCAGTATTTACTTTTTCATCAATCAAACTTTCATCCGCTACTGGAAAATCTGCCAAATGAACTGATTCTTTTCCAGTCAGGTTCTTATAAATCTCCTCAGCGATAAACGGCGTAAACGGTGCCATCACTTTGGAAAGTTCAACCAAAACATAATACAAAGTTTGGTAAGCTTCGTTTTTATCTCCATCGTTTTCACTCTTCCAAAATCTCTTGCGGCTGCGGCGGATATACCAATTGGAAAGATTGTCTACAAACTTAGGCAGCAATCTTGAGGCTCTGTGCAATTCATAATTCTCCATATGCATATTAAATTCCTTGATAAGCATATGCAGTTCTGAAACAATCCACTTGTCTAAAAGCCCATTCAATTTTTTCGGGTCAAAATTTTTGTCCGCTTCAAACTCATCAATCTCGGCATAAAGCACGAAGAAAGAATAAGAATTCCAAAGCATCCGCATCATTCCTCGAGTAATTTCTCCTACTTCATTCTCTATAAAGTTTACGTTTTGCGCCGCCACAACCGGAGAACTCATCAAATAATACCGCACGCTGTCTGCCCCGTATTTTTCAAACATTTCCATCGGATCTGGATAATTCTGAAGTTTCTTGCTCATCTTCTTTCCGTCTTCAGCCAACACGATTCCGTTTACAATCACATTTTTAAAAGCATTGCTATCCTTGATTCCGCTGGCAATTACATGCTGATAATAGAACCAAGCCCGGGTCTGATCCACGCCCTCGGCGATAAAATCGGCGGGAAAATTTTCTTCAAATCTTTTTTGATTTTCGAATGGATAATGCTTTTGCGCGTAAGGCATCGAACCGCTGTCAAACCAAGTATCCAAAACATCTGGAACTCTCTTCATTTCACCCTGACATTTCTCACAGGCAAATGTAATTTTATCTACAACGTGTTTGTGCAAATCATCAATTTTTTGCCCGCTAAGTTTTTCAAGTTCAGCTACAGATCCAAAAACCTTCTTCTCTCCACATTCTTGGCAAATCCAAATCGGCATCACGGAAGCCCAAAATCTTTGACGGCTAATTGACCAATCTCTCGCTCCTTCCAACCATTTACCAAATCTGCCCTCTTTCATATTGGCTGGTGACCAATTGATATTCTTGGCTAGCTCCAACATCTTATCTTTTATTTTTGTCACCGCCACAAACCAGGAGCTAGTCGCATAATTGATAAG
>DPJH01000025.1 GCA_003543115.1 Candidatus Moraniibacteriota bacterium | reverse complement strand
AAAACAATGCCTATTCCGGAGAAACTTTGTCTATCAATATGGATGGGGATAAGAGTGTGGATGCATTTTTCATGAAAACCATAACGCCCCAGTCTTCCCTTAAAAATCAGACTTTTTCTTCCGAAAGAATGAATCTGTATTCGTTCACTCTGCCAGAGGCATCTTCCATAGCCATTCTTTCCGGAGGCGCTTTAGATCTCAAGGCCAGAGTGTTGAATTATTATGGCGGAGCTGTTTTGGATGAAAACGACAGTGAGTACTCCGACGACTACAAAGATATCGGAAACGTAGGGGATTCCAATGGTCATCAGCAGTANNAAAGAAGAGACTACTCCGATCAATAGCAGTTTCTCTATTGTCTTTCTTAAAAAGCCGGCCAATTCTGATGAGTTCTTCGCCGGGATGGACGCGCTTCTGGATGACAATGACGATTCCAATGATTATCTGGATATCTATGTGAAAGCGTTGTGGCCGGAGTTTTATCCGACGGTGGATTCTTTGGATGCGTCTTATGATTACACTCATAATTGCATTTCGGACAGTGATGGTAATAAGCCAGAGAGACAATGTAGAGCATTGGTGCAGTTCTATTTGCATGACATACTTGGGAAAGGATATTTGATTGGGACTGATCCTGAGATACAATCTACCTTCTGGCTAATGTTTGATGATGCTAACAAAGATTGCATTGCAGACAATGACTACATTATGCATGAGGGAGAGGGGGTTCTCACCTATCACAGCACTGATTCCTTTGGCTCTGGCCATGTGGACACAAATGGAAATAGCTGTGGCTCCGGTGATTATTTCTATCATCCAGGTAATGAATCTCCTTTGCGTGGTTCTGGAAATTTGGCAGATTATTTGACTAAAGGGGATATCTTTGTAAGCAATTCCTATGGTCATTACGGATTGATTTATGATGGAAGCAACGTTCTAGATTCCAATTGGGCTAATCCCATGGATGGAAAAATTCACAAAGGCACGATATCATCCAGGCATTCGGACACCTGGAAAGTTACCAGGCCTCAATAATTTAAATTATCGGCCAACGTGTCGATAAAAACTAAAAAGGGCAGAGACTCAAATGAGTCCCTGCCCTTTAATTATTGTTTGTAATTTACAATAATTATGAAAATTAGTTGTTATTTAGAAATTTTATGGAATCATAATTGATATCTGGTGCGTCAAGATATTGACCATCCCAATATATATATGAAAATTTCGTTTTTGATTCATCGGGATGGTAAATGAAGTAGCTACTTCTTGCGAATTTTGAGCACACTTTTATGTTATATTGTTCACGATTTTGGCGATCTTGCATAGTTTCGTGATCTTCTTTTTTAATCGGCACGTATTTATTTTTTGGTTTTATTTGATAAGATTTTTCTTCGGGAATTGGATATATTGTTTCAATGTTGCATCTGGAGGCATCTCCGCCATTTTTATTTATCAGCTTTGCAATTGCATCTTCAATCGATTCATTAGTATTTTTTTCATATACATTTAATCCCCCGATGCCCGGCCAATATGGAAATCCATTTATAAGTTGACATTCATTGTCCTTGGAACATCTTTCCAAGTTTCTTTCATTATTTTCTTCAGCCACCATTAACCTGATTTCATTGCCTTTTTCCTGAATAAAACTGCCAATTTCCCCAGTCCGATAGGCCTTATACGAAAATTCAACTCCTAGATTTGCACTTCTATAATAAATAAATTCATTTTTATCATCCTGCTTGTTTTTATTTTCTGTCTCAATTTTTTTATTTTCTTCTGGATGCAAATTTTCCGAAATCACTGCCACATTATTATTAATTTCACTCTTGCTTTGTTTATTTTCATGCACCAGCACAAACGCCAAGGCCGTAGCGGAAAAAATTATGATCAGTACTGTTCCTAAGATCGTGGAAATTTTTTTGTTATCCATTTTTGTTTTAGAGCCTCTCTCAAAAATCCATTTTCTGTTGCAATTGCCAAATTTCGGCTGCAAATTCTTCAAAACTCGTCGCAATATTTTAATATTCCTCATCGTTTTTCACAATTTTCGCTCGAAATTTGACCATTTCACGACGAAAGAGATTCTTGAGAGAGGCTCGTTATTTTTTACTTTTTTATTCTAGCAAAAAATTTGCTTCAAAACAAACCGAACATATATTTTCAAAAAAATAAAAATTTAAAATATTTACCTTGTTTGAAATTCATTTTTTTATTCATATCGCAAAGCCTCCATCGGGCTGAGATTGGCGGCGCGGCGCGCCGGATAGAACCCGAAAACAATTCCCACTGCCGCAGACACTCCCACCGCCAGAAAAATGGAATTGGGAGAGATCTGCGTAGTCAAAGTGGAAAATTTGGAAACCAGAAGCGAAGCCGCCCAACCGATCAAGATTCCCAAAACCCCGCCCAAAAATGTCAGAGCCACGGCTTCCGCCAGAAATTGCATGTTGATATAAATTTTTTTGATGCCTACCGCTTTTCGAAGCCCGATTTCCCTGGTTCTTTCCGTTACTGTTGTCAGCATCATATTCATAATTCCAATGCCTCCCACCAAAAGCGAGATTCCGGCAATGGAAGCCAGAAGAATCGTCAAAGTGCCTGTCACGCTAGAAGCAGTTTCAATAATATCGGTTTGATTCATCAAAGAAAAATCAGCCGAAGAAGCATCGGTGATATTGTGTCTTTTTAGAAGCAAATCCGTGATCTGGTTTTGTACTGCCGTCATCATCTCCTGGCTGCTTGCCGCAACGCTGATTGAAGAAACATATTTGTTGCCTATCAAATAGCTTTGGGCGCTGGATAATGGAACATAAATCGCCTCATCCGGATTGTTGAAGCCTGAACCGCCTTTAGACTTAGTCACTCCAATCACATCGAAATCAATATTGTTGATGCGAATTTTTTCGCCTATTGGATTGGCATTAGTTCCAAATAATTCGTCCCTGGAAGCCGAACCCAAAACAGCTACCTTGGCCGAAGCCTTTGCTTGATATTCGGTTATGAACGATCCCAAATCCATAGACACACTGCGCACAGCTTGGTAGTCTGGAACCGTCCCGGTAATCTGCGTATTAGTATTCGCACTCTTGGCAGTGATTTGATAGCGCCTGGAAACTTCCGGCGCCACCGCCTTGATGTTTTTCACTTCTGATTTTATGGCCGCCACGTCCTCCAATGTCAAGGTTTGAGCGCTTCCGGCACCGCCACTCACTCCGCCGCTTTTTTGCGCTCCAGGACGCACCATAATAAGGTTTGACCCGATGGCTTGGATTTTGCTAGAAATTGAAGCTTGTGCACCCTGGCCGATAGCCACCATGGCGATCACCGAAGCAATGCCGATGACAATTCCCAAAATCGTCAAACCTGATCTAATCTTATTGGCCGACAGAGAATAGAATGTTTCCTGAAAAATGTCCCGTATTATCATTTGGTTTTTCCAACTTATTATTTTTTTAATTTAAGAGGAGCGCCTGTCGCTTTCTATTCTTCCATCCCGGATAGAAATGATTCTTTGGGCATATTTGGCAATGTCCGGTTCATGAGTGATCAAAATTATGGTGTGTCCTTTATGATTGAGTTCCTGAAAAGCTTTCATCACAATTTGGCTAGTTTTAGTATCCAAGTTTCCGGTTGGCTCATCCGCCAAAATAATCGCCGGATCATTGATAAGAGATCTGGCAATCGCCACTCTTTGCATCTGCCCGCCAGAAAGCTGATTGGACATATTATAAAACTTGCTTTCTTCCATTCCCACATATCTTAAGCATTGTCTGGCTTTTTTTTCTCTCTCTTTGAGACTGGTCTTGGAATATAGAAGCGGCAGCGTGACGTTTCGAAGAACTGTTGTTCGAGGCAAAAGATTGAAAGCCTGGAAAACAAATCCTATTCTTTCTCTTCTAAGCTCTGATAATTCATCATCATTCAACTGTGAAACTTCTTTCCCATCCAAAAAATATTGTCCGCTAGTCGGCACATCCAATGCTCCCAAAATATGCATCAAAGTGGATTTTCCCGAACCTGAGGGACCGATGATGGAAACAAATTCTCCTTTTTCCACCCGAAAAGATACACCGCCTAAAGCAGCTGTCTCCACATCTCCATTGGTATAAATTTTTTTTAGATTTCTACATTCAATCATATTTTTTTCTTGGCTTTATAATCCTGGAATGCCCGAACCTCCTCTCATCCGAACATTGCCATTGCCTTTAACGGCAGAAGAAGCTGCCGAACTGTCAGAACTGATCATTTGCGAGATCACCTCGTCGCCTTCCGTGATTCCTTTTATGATTTCCGTGCTAGAAGAATTAGCGGCGCCAATTTCCACCTCTTTTCTTTTCGGCGCTCCTTGATTAAGAACAGAAACGAAACTTTTTCCCGCCTCGGTTTTAATCGCACTGTTGGAAACTGTAATTATATCTTGCTTAGTGTCCGTGATGATAGAAGCGGAAACGCTCATAGCCGGACGAATCCGTTCATCCAAGGAATCTAAGGCAACGGTCACATCATAAGTGATCACTCCGGAATTCTCTGTTCCCAAAGCATCAATTTTTTCAATCTTTCCTGTTATCTCCAAACCGTCGATAGCACTCAAAGACAACATAACTTTTTGTCCGTTCTTAACTTTGGCAATATCCACTTCATTTACCTGAACCTCAGCTTTCAAAGTCTTTAAGTCGCCTATTATGATTGGTGTTTCGCTAGGGCTGTTTGTAGAATTTTTTCCCAAGTCATCTCCGTTTTTGATATTTACCGCATTGACTGTTCCATCGATTGCAGCTAACACTTTTCTTCTGTCCGCATCTTTCTTTTGATTTCGATAATCTGAAAGAGCGGCTTCATAACTTTTTTCACTGGCAATTATTTTAGCCCTAGCAATATCAATCTTGTCCTTGAGGACTGACCTTTGTTTTTTGGTATAAGAATCATCATCCTTAGCCTTGTCATAATCAGCTTTAGCTCCCTTAACATCCAGCTCTGCCGAATCAATCGAATTTTTAGCCTGTTCCAGTGAAGCCAAAGCCTTATCAACGCCTACACCCAAATCATCATTTTCAATGCTGAATAAAAATTGGCCTTTTTTCACTCTATCGCCCACCTGTACTGAAAGATCCTGCACTGTTCCGGATATGGTCGGGTCAATATTGGCGATCTGATCAACTATAATATTTCCACTAGCGGAAACAGAAGATATCATCATCCCCTTTGCCGCTTTCTCAGTCACATATTGCACTTCGCCATTTTCAGACTTATTGCTGTCATACTGATAATAAAGGCCTGCGGCTGCAAGAATGCCCAGGCCGATTAAAGCGATATTCTTCTTTTTCATTTTGCTTGATTATTAAGTAATAATTTTATAAATTTCTTGCTTTCACTTTTTTTCTTCGGGAAAATTTAGCAAATAATCTATCTTGTCTCATGCTTGTTATATACGCGCAGAGAAAAAATAGTTTGCATTATAAACAAAAAATCTTCCCGCTTAACAGGAAGATCTCTTGCTCACTCTGCTTTCTATTTATTATCTGAAAAACCTTTGTGCATTCCTCTCAGTCCGCCGGCGCGGTCGCCCATCGGCCCCATCAGATATCTGACATCAATGCCATTTTCCTTAGCCCAAGCCTCCATTTCTTCCCGATGCTTTTTCATTTCTGCCTGTCTTTCTTCCATGAAAGCCTTTCTCTCTTGTTCAGTCATAGCATTAAGGTTTTTTCTATTCTGTTGCATGCTTTCTCTCCTGGACTCAGCTTCTTTTCGAAGTTCCGCCTTTTTGGCTAAAATTAATTTCTTCTTATCTTCCGTCAATTCCCCCTTAGACACGGCTTCATCCAATTTTTTCTCAAAATTCTCTTGCATCAATTTTTGTCTTTCCGTCCTATCTTCATCAAAAACCTTTTGCACCTCATCTTTGCTTAGATTGAATTTAGCCGCTATCTTTTCAATTATAGATGCTTGATTCTCACCAACTTGAGCCCCGGCATCGCTTACTCCGTATATTCCTGCTCCCATAGCAGCCAGAAGAACCAGAGAGGGAATAAAATATCTTCTATTTTGTTCCATTCTTTTCCGCAGTCGATTGACTTTTTTCATATTTTNNTATTTTGATTAGCAAGACGCTCCATTTGGAAAATAATCCGGCTAGCTTCTAGATTAATTTCCCCGTCGCGCCTCACTAGAAGGATACGCTCAAAAAAAGAAATGTTTGCAAAATTCACATTTATTCGCTTGGAAGCATCATCGGCCCGACAGATTCATTCTCCCTCATAAAAACTCTTCTCGCAGGACGGCCGTCCCAATCGGCCGGAAACCTTTTAATGGAAAAGGCTTGCATTACGAAATCATCCGTTTTCTCTCCAATCACACCGACTTTTTCTCCCACCGAAATTTCTTCCAGATCAATTTTTTCCGTTTTTTCATTAAAAATAATTTTCCATCTTTCATCTTTAAAGCTGATTAAGATAAAATTATTTCCGTAGATTCCTATTATCTCCCCGCCAATCAAACCGTCTCCCGGCCTCATCCAGCGGCCTTCCCTAGGGTCGGAGAAGCTTCTCATTTCCGGAGAAATCTTTTTTATCATCATCTGGTCCATTTTTTTATTAATTTTCATAATGTGTCCGGAAACTCCCAAAATAGAAATAATCAAAACTACTAAACTGGTTATAAAAATCAGGCTCTTCCTATATCCCCGTGAAGTATTGCGGAAAGCCAGTACGCCGAAAACAAGAGCCGAAAAAGATAGTGCCAGCCACAAATATGGAGCAGTAAAAAGAATTATGCGGAAGAATTTATATAATTTCATATGATGCAAAAACCTGGGATCAAAATCCACCAGATTAAAAACCACCAAAGAAGCGGAAGCCGCTCCGAACAAAATCATCACTATCATAAGAAGCCAAAAAACATAGTTTTTCCATTGCAAACTAAAACGGGATTGCGGAACCAGATTCTTTTCTTTGATCTTGGCAACAATATCTTTTGAAATGTCTTTCATATGGGTTAATTTAAAATAAATTTATCTTTAATCATTTTTTTTCCTCGGTTCAGGAGCGCCGCTACCGTACCTTTAGGCTTCTTAATGATATCCATGATTTCTTCATAATCCTTGTCCTCTAAAAAACGCAAGATTATCACTTCACGATATTTATAGGGCAGTTCATCAATGATTTTTTTCATTTTTTCCATATCATCCTGGGTTTCCAAGCTGATCTGGATGTCATCATCCGCTCGCATGATCCTGGCTACATCTGTCTCTTCCAAACATAAAGTTTGCGGTCGGGATTGTTTTTTGCGAATAGCATCAATAGTGGCATTTCTGGTTATCTGATAAGCCCAAGTGGAAAATTTGAAATCTGCATCGAAAATATTTAAACTCAAATAAATCTTAATGAAAACGTCTTGAACGATATCCCGAGCATCATCCTCTGCAAAATATGAAATTCTTCTTACATAACGGTAAAGAGGCTGTTGGTATTTTTCCACCAATTTTCCAAAAATATCAGGATTTTTCTTTGCTAGTTCCACCAGCTCATTATCAGTCAATTCCACAGTTTTTTAGTTAGGCAAAATTATTCTCCTATTATAGGGTATATACGAAAATTGTTCCATAAGCTTGCATTAAAAAAAGATGGCAAGGCGATTATTGCCCAACCATCTGCCCGCACGCATTATCTGCCTGCATATTAAAATGTTTCTTTTTTACGCCACATCTTTTCCAAGCTCCATTTTCCTGATCCATAACGGGAAATGACTATAAAGCTTACCAAATACATCAATGCCAACTCTCCTTTATTAAGAAGCGGATTTATTCCATTAGGGAGATGGGCTGTGATATAAGCCACAGCCATTTCAATTATGGCAATAATAGCAGCCAATCGGCTGAAGATTCCTAGAAAAATAAGTATCCCAGCCGCAGCTTCAATAAGACCGGCAAACCAGATCAAGCTGGCAAAATCCGCAGTGCCGCCAGAACCAGTAATGCCGCCAGAAAAACCGAATATTTTTTGCGCTCCATGCATAAAAAACATGGCGGCAACAACCAGACGAAAAAGAAGATAGGGATAATTATTCCCATCCTCATCCCGACAGTCGGGTGATATTTTTTGCATAAATTGTTTTATTATTTCATTCATATTATTAAATTAATTATTAGTATATCAAAAAAATTAATAGCCTTGTTTTATATTTAATACAATTTAACGGCAATTATATGTCAAATTATAAAAAGTTGCTATTACAAAAAAACAGACACGAGCATGTCTGTTTTTTAGGATATAAGTGCGATTATTCAGTAAAGAAAAATAAATTACATCATTCCTCCCATGCCCATTCCCGGCATTCCTCCTCCATGTACATGTTCATTCTTTTTTTCCGGAGCATCCACCACTACCGCTTCAGTAGTAAGAAGCATAGCCGAAACTGAAACTGCATTTTCCAAAGCCGTTCTAGTGACTTTTAGCGGATCAATGATTCCAACTTTCACCATGTCATCGACATATGCATTCTCACTGGCATCATAGCCAAAGTTCACTCCCTTGCCGGAAACCACTTTATCCAAAACTACCGCCGCATCTTTCTTTCCGGTGTTAGCCACGATTTGTTTTAAAGGTTCGCTAAGTGAACGCACTAAAGCTTCATAGCCTGAGCGATATTCATAATCATCTTTTTTGCTTTCATTTTTGGCTTGCAAGATAGCGGCGGCTCTGGCTAGCGCCACTCCTCCTCCGGCCACAATTCCCTCCTCTACAGCCGCTCTGGTTGCAGAGAGAGCATCTTCCATCTTATGCTTGATATAAGTCAGTTCTGTTTCGGTAGCTGCTCCTACTCGGATCACTGCCACTCCTCCGGAAAGCTTAGCCGATCGCTTTTGTAATTTTTCTTTTTCATAATCGCTATCTGATTTTTCCGCTTGTGCCTTAATTTGCGCGATGCGGTTTTCAATATCCTTTTTCTTGCCTTTTCCATCCACAATAGTTGTTGTGTCTTTAGTGGAAATAACTTTTTGTGCTTGGCCAAGCATAGATAGCTCCACAGCCTTAAGATCCATTCCTTTGTCCATTGCAATTACTTGCCCTCCCGTAAGAACGGCCATGTCATCTAAGACTGCTTTTCGATTATCTCCAAACTCAGGAGCTTTGATCGCTAAAACATTCAGCACTCCGCGAAGCTTATTAATTACCAAAGTAGCCAAAGCCTCCCCATCCAATTCATCTGCGATAATAACCAATTCTTTTTTTCCGGTTTGAGCTATCTTTTCCAAAATCGGAAGGATTTCAGCAATAGCAGAAATCTTCCTATCAGTAATCAAAATATATGGATCCTTAAGTTCTGCTGTTTGAGATTGCGCATCCGTGATCATGTACGGAGAAACATATCCTTTATCAAAACTCATTCCTTCTACCACCTCCTTAGAAAGTCCGAAGGTTTGCGACTCTTCTACTGTGACCACCCCGTCTTTGCCCACTTCATCCATAACCTTAGCAATCATTTCACCCATTTCTTTCGATTCAGCTGAAATAGTGGCTACCTGGGAAATTTCTTCCTTGCTGGAAATCTTCTTTGAATTCTTTTTTAAAATTTCGATGATGTCATTTTTAGCAGCTTCCATTCCGCGACGGATGCCGATAGGACTGATTCCGGTTTCTACGAATTTAAGTCCCTCTCTCACCAAAGCCTGGGCAATGACGGTAGAAGTGGTTGTTCCGTCTCCTGCCACATCATTGGTTTTGGTAGCTACTTCCTTTATAAGTGAAGCTCCGATATTTTCCATTTTGTCCTCTAGCTCTATTTCTTTAGCTATGGAAACTCCGTCATTAGTGATGGTAGGAGTTCCATAACTATTGCCCAAAATAACATTCCTCCCTTTGGGCCCCAAAGTGGTTTTTACCACATCAGCCACTCTGTCGATTCCTGCTTTAATTTTTTTTCTGGCATCAATGCCTATTTCAATTTGTTTCGCCATAATTTTAGTTTATCTATGAACTGCGAATTTTTACGAATATGCTAACATTCAAAAACTTGCAATCCTAGAAAATTTTTAATCGATTTATTTATCTGTGCTGAATAATAAATTGCTCTGCACGAAATCTATTCAATTACCGCCAAAATATCTTCGTTCTTAAGAATGATATATTTTTTCTCTCCTATTTTTATATCCGTGCCTCCGTAACGTCGAAAAATAACAGTTTGTCCTTTTTTGACAGAAATTTTTTCATCTGATCCGGTTGCTATCACCTTTCCTTCTTGAGGAGTTTCTCCAGAAATTGATTCTGGCAAATATATCCCTTGAGCAGTTTTCTTTTTAGCCTCTTGAGGTTCTACCAAAACGTTCTCCCCTAGCGGCCGCACTTGTGTTTTTTCCATAGGTTTAAAAAAATTAATGATTAGCACTCGCAGTACGAGACTGCTAATTATCATTTTAATTCGGTTAGCTCATGCTGTCAAGTATTGAGAAAAAATACCCAGAAACTATATGAAAAATTTATAGAAATTTTAATCCGATTATTCTACACTAAAGCTGTTCTTTCCATATTCGTAAGATTGTAAAACAAAAATATCCTCTTGCCAAAATTATTTATTTATAGCAATAGTCTAATAATTATTTAAAATTTTATGCGTAATTTTTTATGTGCTTTCGCTTCCCTATTTCTTGCCCTATTCACTATTACATCTGTTCATGCAAATACTTCTCCTGTGGTCTTCAGCGAGATCCAGATAAGCGGCAGCGGAAATAGCGATGACGATTTTATAGAAGTTTATAATGCAACTTCCCTGCCTATCGATATGACCGGATGGAAATTAAAAAAGAAGGTTAAATCAGGAAAGGAATATATAATTTATAATTTCAAAGTGGAAAGTGATGAAAAAATCATTATTCCTGCCAATGGATATTTTCTCTGGTCCAACAAAGATGGAGACTCTTCAAAAAACACCCTTCTTCAATTTACCAATAACTCCGTCCTATCTGACAACTATAGCTTAGCCCTTTTTGATGGAAGAGGTGATCTGGTTGATTCTCTTACCTACGGCTCTGAACACACTGATCCATATAGCCCTAGTATTGCATATTATTATTCTGGAAAAATGGAGGTCAGAACCAGCCTGGAAAGAGATTTGGAAAAAAATATTTTTCTTCTTCAAAACAATCCGACACCAAAAAACAATGCCTTTATTGAAAAACAAACTATTAAAGAGGAGGATGATGGCTCTGGAGAAAAATTCCTGGAAGATATTTCTATCCGCATCAATGAAATTTTTCCAGATCCCAAAGAAAAAGGAGAGGACTCTGAATTCATTGAAATTTTTAATTTCGGCACAGATAAGATTGATCTTTCCGGATTTGCGCTGCGCGATGCGTCAAAAACAGGCGCTTATGTTTTTCCCGCTTCCGAAACCATTGATTCCGGAGAATATCTTGCAATCTACAAAGAAAAAAGTAAAATTTCTCTCAATAACTCCGATGAAACGATTTCTCTCTTTGATCCAAAAAACAATTTGATTGATTCGGTGGAATATAATAAGACAAAAGAAGAAGCTTCATTCGGATTTGATGGAGAAAATTTTCGCTGGAGCAAATATGGCACTCCCGGAGAAGCTAATAAATTTGATGCGCTCCCTACAAGCAAAACTTCCATTCCTAAAAAGGCTTACAAAGATGTAGCAATATCTTTTTCTGCCAAGGGTTCCAAGCCTGGTTACAAATTCACCTGGGACTTTGGAGATAAAACAAAAAGCTACAAGCAAGAAACCACTCATATCTATAAAAAGAAAGGTAAATATAAGGGCAGTCTTACCATAGATAACGGCTTTGAAGAAACTAAAAAATATTTTACTGTCAAAGTAGAAAAATATCCGACTCATTCAATCTCCGTTACAGCCTTTTCTGCCAATCCGCAAGGAACCGATTCTGAAAATGAATATCTATTGGTTAAAAACAATGGCAAGAAAAAGGTTGATTTGAAAGGCTGGAGCGTTGCAACAGGAACCAATAATAAGAAACTTCTCAATCATCCCATCAATGGATCTTTTGCCGTTAAAAAAGGAGAGGAGAAAAGACTGACTCATGCTTTTTCCGCTTTTTCCCTCCCTAATAAATCAGGCTTCATCGAACTTCGCCAGCCCAACGGAAAGCCTGTACAAAAAATAGCCTACGATAAATCGGATGGAATCAAAAATGGAGAGGTCTACTCGATGCAATCAGACAAAAAGTGGCTCTGGGAAAATCAACCGTTCTCTCCAGCGATACCCGGAAACGATCTAAATGATGACGATATAGATGCTGGTTTAGAATTGGAAAAAGAAAAATCCTTAACTCCAAAAACCATCCTGCTAGAAGATCTTTCTCCTGACCAAAGAGCTATTCTGGAAATGGAAGTGGAAAAAAAATTGCGGGAAAAAATCATGGAAGAAATACGAGCAGATATGCTAACTTCGGAAAATCAAAATTCCCCGGATGAAGATATGGAACAGAATAATCCTGCTGAAAATTCTTCTCCAGAAATGCAATCAAAATTCATAAAACAAGAAAAATCGATTATGGAATATCTCAGTCTTAAAAAAATAATGGGGAAAATTTTTCTTAAAGCCAACGCCTCGATTAATGATTTTCTTGTGGAATCTGAATAGAAAAATATTTTATCCCAATAATTCAATTCCATTTTCTGATAAAAATGCCAAAAAAACAGACCATAATTAGTCTGTTTTTTAAGTCTTTGCAGATCTTAGAAGTTCTTTAGCTGAAATTCTTATCGCCTTATCGTCTCATTTACATAATTCTCTATGAAATTTACGGATTCTTTCTGTTCCTTAAGCGCTTTTTTAGCAATATTTTCAGTATCAGTGATAAATCTTTCCAGTGGAGCCTTGTTTTCAATTATCATTAAAGCGTCCAGAGCGGCTCTGGATTTTTCCGCATAATCGACAGCGGCTTGTGACGCCCTGCCAATTGTCTTGAACCAGAAAGTTTTTTTCAATTCTACAATATCTTTATCCAAATCAACAGATTCTTTTGTCCACGCCAAATCTTTTAAAAGCATCACCACTACCGTACTCAGATGGCCTCTCCTCATATCTTCTTCCCAATCATGCGCATCATCATTGATTTGCATAGCGATCAGATAATTTTTAAAATAAGCTATCAAATTCTGCACTTCCTCGCTATTCAAGTCATATCCCAAATAAACCAACAAAGCTACCGGTCCTAGAATATGTCCCGAAGCGGGTTGGAATTTGAAATCATAATTGCCGTAATCTGGTAAATTTTGAGGAATAAAAAATTTATTTCCTTCTATTTTAGTGCGGCAATGCACTGTTTCCCAGGTATTGGCAGCATCTAACTTATCCATTAACTCATGGAAGAAAGCCCTGAAACCTGACTGCTCCGGCAGAAGAAAATTAAAAAAATCCACATAATGCCTGGCATATAAATTAGCTGTTGGCAAAAT
>DPJH01000026.1 GCA_003543115.1 Candidatus Moraniibacteriota bacterium | reverse complement strand
AAACAACTATTTATAAATATATTTTCTATTCTTAATATTGCCTTTTTAATTCTAACCTTAAACGATAGATTTTTAAGACATAAAAAACCTTCTTTTTAGGAAGGTTTTTGCCAATAAACAAATTATTAATCAGAATCGCGCTCCATCATCCAAGACAATTTTTTTCTTTATGGATTGCGCTCCTCTTTTTATGAGGGTTTTTCTTTTGTCTTTTTCGCGTGTAGCCTGAATCTTCAATTCATCAATCACTATGTCAATAGAACCCTCGATGCTTTCTGTTGTATTTTCAGCCCTGAATAATTCATATGGAGTCTTGATCATAACTTCAACTCTGAATTTTCCTTTCTTATCCATATCAATTTCAACTTCTTTAAGGAGAACCTTATCTATCACTTTATCCACATTCTCCAATCTTTTTAAAATATATTCTTTTGTTTTTTCGTCAATACTGACGTTCTTATACATAAAACGCACATTGTTCACGCTTGCAACAGTCATATATTTATTTTTAAATAATTAGCTATTTAATGGCTCCCAGTGTCTAGTACAAAGATGATTTATTTTTATGTCATTTGTTTTTTGACTTAAAATCCGACATATTGAACCTCCTCTCTCAATTGGACTCCTAACCTATCGCGAACTTGCTGCTTGATAAAACTCGACATTATAATCAGGTCTTGCGATGTGGCATTCCCGACATTTATGAGAAAATTGGCATGTTTTTCGCTTATTTCAATTCCTCCGATCCTTTTACCCTTAAGGTCCGCTTGATTTATGAGCCAGCCAGCTGGAATTTTGCTGTCTCGGCTTCTTACTCCTGTTTCTTTTTCAAATTTTTCAATAAGTTCTTTATTGCTTACAATAGGATTTTCAAAAAAACTTCCCGCGCTTCCTATCCATCCAACAGGCTGTTTTTCATTTCTTTTTTGAATAACAGCTTTAATTTTTTCTTCCATCTCATCGCTTCTTCCTTTTTGCAGCTGCAAAACCACTGACAAAACGATATATTGATTATTTTCTTTGAATAAGCTGTCTCTATAGGAAAAATTGCATTCGGAAGCAATGGCTATCCTTATTTCCAAGTTTTTTACATCAAGGATATTTACCTCACAAACCAAATCACTCATGCTTATTCCAAATGCTCCCGCATTTCCCCGCACCGCACCGCCAATTGTTCCAGGAATGCCAGCCAAATTTTCCATGCCGCAAAGACCGTTATTTTTAGCAAAGCCGATAACTGATCCCAAACTCTCTCCAGCCCAAGAAGCAATCTTATTTTCATTTAACAGGTTTATATCCCTAATCCCCTCCAGCTTAACAACCATGCCGTCAAATCCCCTATCATCAAAAAAAACATTGCTTCCTCCTCCTAAGACATAACACTTGGAATTGTTTTCTTTCGCATAAGAAAAAACTTCCATTAACTCTTCCTTGGTTCTTGCGCTGACAAATTCTTTGGCTGGACCGCCAATCTTAAACGTAGTATATCCGCTTAACAAAACATTTTTCTTGATATCCAGCATAAAAAAGTATAAATTTTACTAATATTAATTCAGTTTTTTCACCTCTCCTTTTCTGGCCTCTTCAAAAATAAAAACTGCCAAAAAGCTTATTAAGACCACTAACCAATCCTGCCACTCAATCGGATGCATGTGCAGATATTTTTGGAAAAACGGCAAATACATGAAAGAAAGCAGCATCAGAATTGAAATCAACATTGCTCCCAAAACATAGAGATTTTTTAAAAACCCCAATTCAAACGGAGAAAATCTTTCACTTCTTGATTGCAGAAGATTGGCCATTTGAGTCATAGAAATAACTGCATAGGCTGCCGTAGTCGATTGGATATAAACCAAACTTTCGTAGTCAAGATCCTCTCCGAACTGCCAACCTTTTCTCATCAAAGACCAAACAAAAGCAATTACTGCTCCGGTGGCCATTATCACTCCCAAATACAGTATACGCCTAAATCCTGCAAAAGTCATGATATTCTTGCTTGTACTGTTTCTCATATTTTTCTTGTTCTCCGGTTCATCCGGTTCGAAACCCAATGCGAAAGAAGGCAAGAGATCTGTTCCTAAATCAGTAGCCAAAATTTGAATAGCCGTCATGGGAGACGGAATTTGTAAAATCACGCCGAAAATAATCGTAAAAAGTTCGCTGGCATTGGATGTGAGCACATAATGTACAAATTTCTGCAGATTGCGAAAAATCGTCCTTCCCTCTTTAATGGCTTTCACGATAGAAATAAAATTGTCATCCAATAAAATCATATCAGCCGCTTCTTTGGAAACATCCGTTCCCACCACTCCCATGGCAATTCCGATATCAGCTTTTTTAAGAGCTGGAGCATCATTGACTCCATCGCCCGTCATGGCAATTATTTCCCCATTCTCTTTAAGAATTGTCGCGATACGCAATTTTTGTTCCGGAGCAATGCGAGCAAAAACAATGTCTTTATTTTTTATTTTTTTAAATATTTCCTGATCATTCAATTTGTCCAGTGTTTTTCCGCTGATAACTTCACAATCCTCCTCTTTTTCAATGAGATTTACATTTCTTGCAATCGCACTGGCCGTAATTTCATAATCACCTGTTATCATAACCACCTTTATTCCTAATTTTTTGCAATTGGAAATAGCTTTTTCCACTCCGGTTCGAGCCGGATCTATCATGGCCATCATTCCCACCCACATAAGGTTTTTTTCTGCCTCTCCTGCCATAGTCTTAGCAAAGATCGGCTCTTCTGCGATATCATCTAAATTTCTATAAGCAAAAGCCAACACTCGAAGAGCCTCGGAAGACATTTGATCATAAATCTTTCTTACTGATTCTTTTTCCTCCATTGAAAAATGGCTCTTTTCATCTCCGATAACTTTGTGAGTGCAAAGTTCCAATAAGACATCTGGCGAACCCTTGACAAAAGAATTGACGTTTGAGTTTTTATATACAACGCTCATTCGCATCCTATCTGAAGAAAAGGGATTTTCTGTTATTTTCCTTTCTTTCAAAACATAGAAGTCTTTTTTGGGATTGAATTTTTTTCCCGCCACAATAATTGCGCCTTCTGTCGGGTCGCCCAAAATTTCATAGCGGTTTTCTTTTCTGATCAAACTAGCATCATTGCATAAGGTTCCGATCTTAAAAAGAAGCTCTAAGTTTTTTGTTTCCTGAGGATTTATTATTTTTCCTGCTTGTAAAAAATTTCCTATTGGATTATATCCGACTCCTGTGACATCGATTATTTCATTATTGACCACCACCTTGGTTACAGTCAGTTCGTTTTGTGTTATGGTGCCGGTTTTGTCCGAACAAATAATACCCACCGATCCCAAGGTTTCGACCGCACTCAACTTCTTTGCTAAAACATTGCTTTTTAGAAGTTTTTTCATCCCCATGGTCAGCGCCACTGAAATAGCCGCCGGCAATCCCTCGGGCACGACAGAAACAGACAAAGCAAGGGCAAAGAGAAAATTTTGATAGAGGGACATATGGAAATATTGGCCCACAATCAAAACCAGGCATCCGATTAAAACAGAAACAGTAGTGATGCTTCTCCCAAGTAGCCTCATCTTCTCTTGCATGGGAGTCATTTCCTCCTTAATTTCTTGGGTCATATGGGCAATTCTCCCTAATTCTGTTTGCATTCCTGTTCCGGTTACCAAAAAATTTGCCTCACCGATAGCGACAGTTTCTCCCATAAAAACCATGTTATCAATATCAGCCAGAGACACATCGAGATCAGAAATAATTTTTGCTTCTTTGATTTCAGCTCTTGATTCTCCAGTAAAAATGAAACTGTTCACATTGAGATCATAACTTTCTAATATATATCCATCAGCCGGAACACAATCGCCACTAGATACAAATACGACATCTCCAGGAACAATAAATTGGGTATCGATCTGCTTTTTTTCTCCATCGCGAAAAACTAAAGCTTTTTCCGCAGTTAAATTCTTAATTTGATCTAAAATTCTTTCCGCCTTGAATTCCTGTAAAAACCCGATAATAGCATTAATTAAAATAATAATGAGAATTATAGTCACATCCCTCCACTCATGAAAAAAAGAAGCTAGAAGAGCTGCAATTAAAAGAATCCACACCAAAGCGTCATCAAACTGATTCCAAACAAGCTTGACCCACTTCCAGTTGGTTTTTTTCTGCAAATGGTTGAATCCGGTTTCTTTCAATCTTATTTTCGCCTCATTTTCAGAAAGGCCGTCTTTATGAGAAGAAAATTTTTGCAAGACTTCCTCGCAAGACATGTTGTATGTTTTTTTCTCCATTTTTATGATACACCGTAGATACGCCACGCCGGGGCGTATCTGCAATCTTATTGTTTCAATTTGTGCGCCACTTCAAAAACATTTCCGGCTCCGATAGTGATTACCACATCTTGTTCTGAAATCTTATCGCGAAGATGATTAACGGTTTCGTCTATCGTGGGTACATATTCAGCCTTATCCCGATTATATTTATTGATCAATTTCACCAAATCAGGCGAACTTACTTTTCCAGAACTTTCCCTGGCCGAACCATATATGTCCAATACGATCACCTTATCCGCCCCGTCGAAACTTTGGGCAAAATCATGCAAAAGCGCTTCTGTCCTGGAATATGAATGCGGATGAAAAACCGCGATAATATTTTTTTCAGGATAAATTTCCCGAGCCGCTTTCAGCGTGACATTGATTTCTTCCGGATGATGTCCGTAATCATCAATCAGCAAAGCGCCATTTCTCCATCCGATTGTTTCGAACCTTCTTGTAGTTCCCTCGAAGTCAGCCAAAGCTTCTCGAACTTTTTGCAGATCCAATCCTAATCTATGGCAAACCCCTATTATAGCGGACGCATTTAAAACGTTGTGCTTGCCTACCAATTTAATCTCGAAGAATCCCAGAGATTCTCCGGAAAAAAATATTTCGAACTGCTGTTTCTTTTCCGAAAAGGAATAATTTTCAATCACCAAATCATTATCTTTCCCATAACCATATTTCAGAACTTTTGCCGGACAATTTTGAGCTACTTCATTTGTGTTCACGCTGTCCCCCCATGCCATCAAAAATCCAGTCAAGGGAATTTTCATTATAAAATCAGCAAAGACTTTTTTATAATCTTCAAAATTCGGATAAAAATCCGGATGGTCATATTCTACGCTAGTGAGAATTGCTGCTTTAGGTTCATACAAGGCCAGCTTGTTTTGATATTCATCTGCCTCAAGCACAAAAAATTCGCCTTGGCCCACAATGGCATTTCCGCCCCACTGCCTGACTCTGCCGCCGATGACTGCTGTAGGATTTTCCCCTATCTTGTCCAAGACATAAGCGAGCATTGCAGAAGTTGTAGTTTTTCCATGAGTTCCGCAAATAGCAATTCCGTATTTTTGTGAAAATAGCTGGGCTAAAATTTCAGGATAACTAAGCATCGGAATATTTCTCTCGGCAACGGCTTTCATTTCAACATTATTTTCGCTCTTATAAGCTGTCGAATATACGACCAAATCAACATCAGTTGGAATGTTATCCACTGAAAATCCTTCAAAATACGGAATTTCATTTTTCTTCAGCACTTCGTCTGTGAAAAACTTCTCCTCCGTATCAGATCCCATAACTTCCATTCCTCCATTTTTCAAAATTTGGGCAATTCCAACGACACCTGACCCTTTAATGCCGATAATATAAACTTTTTTTATTTTAGATAAATCCAACATATGCATTGACACTTAGCTATTTAAAAATCAAATTAGCATCCATTTTTCCTAAAATTCGCGGCTATTTGCATCTATTTAATCATCTCCAAAACTCCATTAGCAATTCTTTCTGTGGCGTCAGGATGATAAAATGACTGTATGTTTTTGGAAAGTTTCTGCCGCAACTCCTCATTGTTCATAATTTCTTCGATACGGCTTAAAAAGATATTTTTGCCCAGATTGTTTTCATCCAAGACAATGCAAGCTCCGAGTTTAGCTAAAGAATATGCATTCATTCTTTGATGGTCATTAGCTGAGCCTTCCAGGGGAATAAGAATTGATGGCTTTCCATTGGCAGCAATTTCCGCAATTGAATTGGCTCCGGCCCTGGAAATAACCAAATCGCTTGCAGCGTAAATATCTTTCATTTCCTGGCCAATGAAAGGCATAGCATGATAGCCTTCTCTTCCTATTTTATATCCCATCTCCCCGGCTCGATGTTTCACCTCTTCAAAATTAACTTCTCCTGTCTGATGAATGATTTGATATTTATCCAAAAGCTCAGGCAAAACGCTAAGAACTTTATTGTTTATCACTCTGGCTCCCTGAGACCCTCCGATCACCAAGATGGTTTTTCTTTCTTCATGCAAAGAAAATTGTTTTATCGCTTTCTGAGCATCGCCGTTATTGATATCTGCCCTCAAGGGGTTTCCTGTCAAAACCACTTGATTCGCTAAAAATTCTCCTTCAGCGCTAGGATAGGAAACAGCCACTCTATCAGCAAATTTCCCCAAAATTGAATTAGCAAGTCCTGGCACCGCATCTGACTCGTGAATAAGAACCGGGATTCTATAAGCCCAAGCCGCCACAACGACCGGAAGCGAGGCATATCCGCCTTTGGAAAATATGGCATCTGGCATTTCCACCAAAAGGACCCACATGGATTGAATTATCCCTATTGGAATTTTTATCATATCGGAAAAATTGCTGAAAGAAAAATATCGGCGCAATTTCCCCGCCATTATGTTTTTGCAAGGAATGCCTTCTGAGTCCATGATACTTTTTTCTAACTTTCCTTTTGGACCGATATATAAAAAATTTACATCTGATACCTTTTCTTTTATTTTTCTAGCTACAGCTATGAGAGGCATCAAATGTCCGCCACTTCCTCCCCCAGTCAATACAATTTTCATATTTTTCAAAAAATTTAGATTATTTACTCTGTATTTGCATGCTTGGATATATTTAACAAAATTCCCATACCAATCAGTAAAAAAACAAGAGATGTTCCTCCGTAGCTTATAAATGGCAATGGTATGCCTGTAAGCGGAATAAGTCCGGAAATAGCTGCAATATTTATAAATGCCTGAAAAACTATCCAGGAAGTGATTCCAACAGCCAAGAGCATGCCAAACATATCAGGAGCTTTTTTTGCAATACGCAAACCTCGTATCGCTATAATAATAAACAAAAATACCAATATTGTCACCCCCACCAATCCCAACTCTTCTCCAATTATGGCAAAAATAGAGTCTCCAGCCGGTTCTGGCAAATAATTGAATTTTTGCGAGCTATGGCCCAAACCGACCCCAAAAATTCCTCCGGAACCGATAGCCAGAAGAGCTTGATTTATTTGATAGCCAATTCCCTTGGGATCAAGTTCGGGATGCAAAAAAACAAGTAACCTATCCATACGATATGATTCAAATTTTATAAGCATAAAAAGGGATGCTATTCCTCCAGCCGCTATGGCAAACATATGAGAAATCCTAGCTCCTGAAACAAAAAAAATACTCATAGCAATTAAAATTGTCACCCCTAAAGTTCCTATATCAGGCTGCTTGATCAAAAGGAAGCTTATGCTTGCCACTACTACCAGAAAAGGCAATAAGCCGTCATAAAAATCCTTTATTTTCTCTCTTCGAGCTTCCAGCCAAGTAGCCAGATAAATAATAAGGGAAATTTTCAGCATCTCTGACGGTTGAAAGGATATTGATCCGAATTGGATCCAACGGCTGGCGCCATACACTTTTGAACCTATCCCAGGAACAAAAACAAGTGTGAGAAAAATAATGCTAATTACAAAAAAAATAAAAGATATTTTTTTCCAAAATCTATAATCTATATTTTTTACAATAAGGAGGATAATAAATCCCGGTATGGCTCCGAATAAAAATTGCCTTTTAAGAAAAAAATATTCATCAGAAAACCTGACCCTCGAATATCCCAATCCTGCGCTAGCAATCATAATCAATCCCAAAATAACCAAAATAACAATGGTATAAAATAAAACCGGATCAGCCTTTTCCTTTCTTATTTTTTCTATCATTTTTTATTTATTTTTTTGAATTATCCTTTCTCCACTGAGCTATTTTTTCGTGATCACCGCTCAAGAGGACTTCTGGAACTTTCCAATCCATAAACTTGTCCGGCTTGGTATATTGCGGATATTCCAAATAGCCTTCGCTGCTGTGCGATTCAATTTCAATTGACTGGACATTTCCCAAAACACCGGGAATAAGGCGTGTTATACTGTCCACTATCACCATCGCCGGAATCTCTCCGCCCGTCAAAACGAAATCTCCGATAGAAACCTCTTCATCTATCAAGTTTTCCGCCACCCGCTCATCCACACCTTCATAGCGTCCGCAAAGCAAAATCAGATTTTCATAATGAGAAAGCCTTTTTGCGTCTTCTTGGGTATAGCGTTTTCCCTTGGCTGAAAATAAAATTATCCTGGTTTTTGATTTTTGAATCTTAAGATTGGATTCGACATATTTCAGACAATCGTATATCGGTTCGATTTTCATTACCATTCCAGCCCCTCCGCCATAGGGAGTGTCATCAACAGTCTTATGGTTGTCATGAGTAAAGTCGCGCAAATTATGGATTTTGATATCTATAAAATTTCCGTTCTTGGCACGTTTAATGATCGACTCTGAAAAATACGAGTCGAAAATTCCTGGAAAAATTGTAACTATATCGAATTTCATAATATTTTTATGATATCATAATAGGATAAAATAAAAAAGACCGCCTAGGGGTCTTTTTTATCAGCTGCTTTGGCAAAAGCCAAAACAAAAGTTTGCTAAATAATATTTTGAATATCTCCAACAACATCATCAATGCTTTTTTTCTCTCGAGGTTCTCTTGTAGAACCTTCTGGTTCGTTAATTTTCAAATTAACCCGAGCATTGTTTTTTGCTCCGATAACTCTTAAAAGAGTTCGAAGAGCTTTTGCTGTTGCTCCTTCTCTACCGATCACCATGCCCATATCCTCTGGAGCTACGTCCAAAGTGATAAGAACACCCATTTCATCGATTTTTCTTTCAACTTTAACTGCGTCTGAGTTGCTAACAATTTGTTTCACAACGTATTCAACGAAGTCTCTGTCTTGAATAATTTCTGTCATTTTAGTAATTTCTTTGATTTATTAGCTTTTTTAAGATAATGGTTTTACGGAAGATCGACCGCTCATTCCCCATTTACCTCTATATGCATATTATGAGGTAGATGACATATTTTGTCAAATAATATATTCTATGAAAAGATGTGTTTTTCAGGGATTGCAAAATTCTTGAATTATGCTATAATAAGACACTTGCTCAACTGTAGAGATTAGATCTGCAATCGACACTTATAATAACAATATTATTGCGCTTTTTTCCTAATATTTAAACTTATGAACTTCAAAAAAATATTTAAAAACGCATCCACCATATCGCTTAGCTTTTTGGCTATAATTTTAGCGTTGATAATTCTTGCTTTTACATATCTATATCTTAAAACCCCGCTGGCTAAAAGCCTTTCTACGCGCAGCATTCCCCAAACAACCACCATTTACGACAAAACCGGACAACACGTTCTCTATGAGCTGCATGGGGAAGAAAACAGAAAGATTCTCGGTCACAATGACATTCCCGACACTATCCGCATTTCAACTATAGCAGCCGAAGATGATGGATTTTATAATCATATCGGGGTTGATTTTCTGTCGATTTTGCGAGCTATAAAAAGCAATATTGAAAAAAATGGAACTGCAGAAGGCGCTTCCACCATAACTCAACAATTAGCCAGAAACGCCTTTCTTTCTAGGGACAAAACCTTCAAGCGAAAAATCAATGAACTCATTATTGCTCTTAAAATTGAAAGGCAATATTCCAAAGACGATATTTTGGATATGTATTTGAATGAAATTCCTTACGGCTCAAATGCATACGGGATCGGATCAGCTGCAAAAATATTTTTTGGCAAAGAGGCTCGCGACCTAACACTGGATGAAGCCGCTCTTATTTCCGCCCTTCCAAAGGCTACAAGCTATTACTCGCCTTACGGCAATCATATTGATGAGCTTATCTACCGCCAACAGAGAATCCTTGACCGAATTTCTGAATTGGATTTGGCTGATAATGAAGATATCGCAGAAGCAAAGAAAATAAATGTAGCGGAAAAAATCATTCCCTTTACGGAAAAAATAGAAGCTCCTCATTTTGTTTTCTATGTCAAGGAAGAGCTTGAAAAAAAATTCGGCAAAGATGCCATTGAAGACGGAGGTCTCAAAGTATACACTACTCTTGATTATGACCTGCAAAAAAATGCGGAACTTGCTATTTCCGAAAATGAAAACACGCTCCAAAAATATGGCGCTTCCAATGCCGCTCTTGTCTCGCTTGATCCGACAAATGGAAATATCCTAGCTATGGTAGGCAGCAAGGACTATTACAATAAGCAGATTGATGGAAATGTCAATATCACTATCAGTCCGCGCCAACCAGGATCATCCTTCAAGCCATTCGTCTACGCAGCCGCTTTTGAAAAAGGCTTTCACCCGGAAATAAACATCCTAGACAAAGAGACTGATTTCGGGAAAGACGGAACCGGAAAAAACTACATACCTAAAAACTATGATGGAAAATATCATGGAGTAGTGACTATGCGACAAGCACTAGCTACTTCTCTCAATGTTCCTGCTGTAAAAACTTTGACGCTTGCCGGCATAGAAAATACCGTCAGTCTTGTCAATCGCTTCGGAGTGGCTAAGCTGGAAAATACCAATGATTATGGATTATCTCTGGCGCTTGGAGGAGAAGAGGTGCGCATGCTGGATGAAGCTTCCGGATATGCAGTTTTCGCAGCCGAAGGAAAAAAGAATTCCATAAAATCCATTTCCAAGATAATTGATTCCAAAAATGAAATCTTCTATATTCCTGAACAAGAAAGTTCTCAAATTCTTGATATGCAAGTAGCTAGAAAAATAAATTCAGTTCTTTCTGACAACAGAGCTCGCTCGGCGGTTTTTGGACCCAATAGCAAGCTGCATATCCCGGGAAAAACCGTAGCTGCAAAAACCGGCACAACCTCGGAATACAAAGATGCTTGGACAGCCGGATATACCCCCCACATTGTCGCTGTTGCCTGGGCTGGAAACAATGATAATCGCTCAATGAAGACTGGAGCCGACGGTTCATATGTGGCTGCCCCTATCTGGAATTCTTTTATGCAAAAAGCCCTAGCTAACTATTCAGATGAACCGTTTGAAGACTATGTCAAGTTTGATCCCGATGACCCTAATATTATTTTCGATAAGGTGGTCTATAAGAAAAAGAACGGAAAGGAAATTTCTGAAAAAAAAGCCAAGGATAAAGATCCGGATAAAATTGACATATCCATCACATATTTTACGGCCAATTCCATTGTAAATGAATAATTAGATCCTTGGCTCAATAAAAAAACATCCCTGCCTAAGATGGGATGTTTTTTTATATTTTAGTTTAAAACTATAAAACTGCTTCTTTAGCCGCTTTAGCTAATCTGAATTTAACAACAGTTTTTGCAGCAATTTGGATTTTTTCTCCAGTCGCAGGATTAACTCCAGCTCTTGCTTTTCTCTTTGCTTTTACCATTTTACCGAATCCAGGTAAAACGAATTCCCCGTTTTTCTTTACCTCCTTGTATGCCAATTCTGTTAGCACATCAAGAAAGTTTTTCACATCTTTCTTTGCTAGCCCTGATTTCTCAGAAAGGCTAACTAGCAATTGCGACTTTGTCATCTTTGCCATAGTGTTTTTTAAATTATTATTTATTATTTGTGCACCATTAGTTTCAGTGCACTCATAATCATTATTATACACCACTCTTAAAAATTTGCCCAGTGTTTTTCAGGGTTTTGTCAAGGATTAAAAAAATAAGACCACTTTCATGGCGATATCTCACACTATTTACGAATTTAACTCCATTTGTTGCTTGATTCTTGATATCAATAACATATGTAATTGCATGCATCTATCCAATCAGAAAGCTGGCTTTGATTAGGTACATAACCCAAAAAGTTTACTTCCGTTCCATTGT
The DNA here is from genome assembly GCA_003543115.1 of Candidatus Moraniibacteriota bacterium. Taxonomy (GTDB): domain Bacteria; phylum Patescibacteriota; class Minisyncoccia; order Moranbacterales; family UBA2206; genus UBA8518. The sequence continues at coordinate 3,713 of DPJH01000026.1, read as the reverse complement.
GAATTCCCAAATGCAAATGTTTTCTTTCTCCGTCTGTTTCGGCGCTCTTATTTTTTCCTAGGTTGCCGATAGATTCTGATGCCTCCAAATTATCCCCGACTTTCTTGGAAATACTGGCCAAATCCAAATGCCCGTAAACCACGGTTATCGGTTCTCTGCCAAATTTACAGCTTTCAACCAGCACTCCTCCATAACCGGAAGCTTTTTCTTTTCTCAAAATTTTTCCCCGGCAAATCGCCTTTACCGGCACGTCTTTTTCCAATTCATCGGAAAAAGCTTCAAAGTCTGTGCCCGTATGATATCCGCTGAATCTTTCCGGTTGCACTGGAGAATTAGCCGGAGTGACATATATTCCAAAAGGTTTTTTAGTCACTCTCTCGCCAGCCCTATCTATAGGAGACGCCAAATCATACTCGGCACTTTTATTTGCCGAGTTTTGCTCCTGGGTATACATTATGCTTGACTTATCCGAAGCGCCATTATTGCCTTGGTTTGCCTGATTTTGACTGTCAAAAAAAATAACATAAAATGCAATAACGATTGCTGCCACTATAAAAAGTGATATCACTAACCTTCTCATATCCATAAAAAAAATAATTACGTAGTTCATTACGTAATACACCTTTCTATAAATTTTATTCTTTTTTAGCCGATTTTATCAATTAAATTATTTTCTAATTTTTAAAAAAATTTATCTTTTCCAAAAACAGATTGATTGACGGCAGAAAATCATATTTTGAAAACTCATCTTTTTCAATCCACCTCAAATCCTTAATTTTCAAATCTCCGATCTTTAACTCTCCATCTATTGCTTGGCAGAAATAGCATAAAACCATCACATGCAATTTATATTCTTCATGCTCCCAAACTTTGGAAAAACATATGGGAATCATTTTTTCCACTTCCACATTCAATCCGGCTTCCTCCTTGACCTCTCTTTTTAAAGCTTCTTCCGGCGATTCTCCAAATTCAATCTTCCCACCGACAAAATCCCATTTTAAATGAGCCTCCTCTATTTTCGGATCGCTTCTCTGGCTGATCAAAAATTTGTTGTTTTCATTTTCAATCAATCCGATCACTATCAGTTTTGTTTTCATAAATCTTGTTTAGAAATGCTTATTTTTTATTCTACGCCTATCATACTTGTTTGGCAAAAATAAAAAAGTGCCTAGGCTCGTGAGAGAGCTTCGGCACCGCGGGGTTGTGGTTACACGGGGTGAAAATCCGTGTCAGCAGGACGAGAGGGCGATCGTCTGCCAAAGCCAAATACGCTTTAAACCCCTGAAGGAGATGAAATTAGAATGCCGATGATACACATCGGATCGACTGTAAAAGCTCGACGCTGTTTCCATGGATGCCTCATAGATCCATAGACAAACCTATCCCAAAAACTCTCTTGCTTTGGAGTCTAGGTCAAAAAAGATTTCTTGTCAACGAAAAAATTTTGCAAAATAAATGGGGAGCTGGCATTTCTGCCAATCTCCCCTTCTTATTACCCATGCTTTTGACATTCTGATTCTAATTTTTTGCCTACCCCTGTTATTTTCAGCAGCGTCATAAATAACAAGAAAAAAACAGAAACAGCGACAAACCATTTGAAAAATTTGGCAAAAACAAAGCCGAGAATTCCCTCCGTTTCCGCATATGCGCTGGCTACCTCTGGTGCTTGTTGATAATCCTCAACCCTCTTTTGATAGTGACCATCATACGCACCCTCCGCAACGCTCGCCTCGAATCCTTCCGGCCATAGTTGCAAAGAGTAAAAAGCCCCTAGAACTGAAACTGCCAGAATAATAAGTGCACAGAAATTATTCTTATTCATGATTGCTTCCTCACTTTTTGAAGGTTAAAAAATTGGAACAAAGAACAGCGCCACAAAACACTATATCATGCTTCCTATTCTTTGTCAACTATTTCATATAAAAAAACGCCAAGATTCTCTGTGAGATCCTTGGCGATCCGAGACAGTGCGCTTCCCCTCAAACGCAACTCGGTATAAATTTTCGGCATCCGCAAGCCATTTTGTTCCCAGCTTCTAACCATTAAGCGGGTTTATTGAAATCTGATTCGCCTTTTTGGGGATCTGAATCTTGTGAATTTCGCTCGCCACTACTTTCCACGCCGCTTAAATAGAAACACGATGCCAGTAAAGAACCGTCATTGGAATAAAGGCCAATGAACGCTAGTTCAAAGTTAGCAAAAAAATTCAAAAAAATCAAATTTATCCGAACATCAAAAAAAACGATCCAAAGTTGGATCGTTTTTTATCCATGAATATTCTTTTAGCTGAGAAGGCTATTTCTTTTTAGAAGATTTTTTTTCCGCCACTGCCGCGCTGATAGTTTTCCAATGCTTTTTCAGATCCTTAGCCAGCTCGTCAATCTCTGCTTGTGTAGCCTTTGTTCCTTTGGCATATTTTTTGGCCACAGTATCAATGATGTTGTGATAGATCGGCTCAGTCACTTCCTTAGCAGCTTCCAGTTTTTCCACCACATCTCCTTTCATTTTAATGGCCCAAGCCTTGGCGTTCTTTTGATTCTTCTTTCCGTTCGGTCCGAAGAAAAAATAAGCACCAGCTGCCAACCCGGCAAGAGTTGCCCCCAATGCTGCTATTCCTACCACATTTGATTTGTTTGTTTTCTTTGGCATAGTTTTATTATAAAAAAATTATTATTGATCCGATTGATCGGTCTCTTTTGTTTCCTCTTTTTTCATTTTCTTTCTTTTATATACCAATGGAAAAAAGAATTGGAACAAAGGATTGCTTTCCAAGCGTTCCCGAAGCTCCAAAACGAATTCTTCGGAATCTTGAAAGCGATTTTGCAATTGTTCTGTCAGGAGATATAGATTTCTTCCGGCCTTAATGAAATAATACAAAACCAAGCTCAAAAAAACCGACAACACCACTGTTGCAATAGATGAAATAAAAAAGAAAATATCCGCTTTGATTAATGTTTCCATGTTTTGAGTATAGCATAATTTTATATACTTGAAAATAAAAAACTATCTTTGTAAGACAGTTTTTCATTATAAGAAATTTAATCATACCGGCCTTCCATTTCAGCATTCCTTCTGGCTTGCCGAAGAATGCTGGGAACTGACATAAATAGAGCAAGACTGAACAGCATAAATCCGAGAATCAAAATAAGGAATGCAAGGGGTCCAGCAATATCCATGCTGCTGACAAAAACCGCTGCTCCTTCGCCCATTGGTTCCAAAATATCTGAAACATATTCCGCCAAACTTCCTCCGGAAGACAGGTCGGATCCGAAAATTTTCACAGCAAAAGCCAAACCAATAAATAGCTGTACGATAGAAAGCAAAAGATTAAAAGTGGAACGCATTGCTCTAATCGTACTGATCATAGATTTTTATTTAATAGTTAGGGATATTTTCCTCTTTCCTATTTTTATATATCTAATGACTTTTATTTTTTTCAGATCAAAGTTGTATTCAAAGATACGCCCGAAATCTTTTTTTGTCAAGAAAAAAATCGGCGCTCAAGGTTCGAGGAACCCTAAGCGCCTTAGGAGGAGATGATGTTATGTCTGTTATTGGACTCTGTTTTGGATTTTCCAAGAATATTGCCTCCCGCAATATATAGACGCGCAAAAGTCGTCTCCTTGAAAAACCCCTATGATGAGGAGAGCTGCTGTTGCCACGGCAAACTCTCAACATGATTTTATGAAAATTATTATTCTTTGTCAAATAAT
>DPJH01000003.1 GCA_003543115.1 Candidatus Moraniibacteriota bacterium | reverse complement strand
ATGATTTCATATAATCCTTGGGCGAGATAGAGTTGAGCGGTGGCAGCTAAACGATGCCTATCTTTCGTCATATTTTTTATAAGATACTTAAATAATTTTGTAGTTTGTAGTTTGTAGTTTGTAGTAACTGATTTTTTTATAATATTAAGTTTCAAGTCAGTATAGGGAGTGGTGGAGTTTTTTTCCAATAAATCAATCGGTTCGTGCTTGTATTTTCTTTCATTTCCGCAAAAACCAAGCAGAAGCGAAACAGCATCTAAAATTCTTCCTGTGCTGGAAGTTTCAACACAATTAAAATTTTGCTCTAGCTGATTATATAAAAGCTCAAACTCATTTCTGCTATAATATTTTTTTACAAAAACATAAACTTCTTTTTTGGGCAAAAATTTTGAGAGGATGGAGATGATCATTCGGGCGGGTTCGCGAATTGCCAACTCTCCTCCTAAGAGGATTTGATTTTCCAAATGTCCTATCCGCCGGATTTTGGATTTTGGATTTTGGATTTGATCTGATATTTGTAATTTTTCATTTGTAATTCTAAATACTTCCCCTCCCCAGATTTTTTCATCTTCTCCGAAGCCGGTTCCGTCCATTGCTAGGCCGTACAAAATATCTGGTTGGTAGTTTACCTGCCTGCTGGTGAGGCAGGTAGCTGGTAGTTTATGGCTACTTTTATTTTGTAGCAGATATTCGCCGATAGCGGAGAAAATATGAGCGTGGTGGTGTTGGATTTGAATAAATTCGGCTTTATATTTTTTAGATATCTCTTTGCCAAGCAGGGTGGTTTTCATTTCGGGATGCAGATCTGTGAGAATAACATCGGGCTGAAAACCTCCTTTTTTTATAAATTTGTTCAATTCGCTTTTAAATTTGCGATAATTTTCATCAATCAAAAGATCGCCGAAATCCTGAGAAAAATAGATTCGATTTTCAGCAAAAACACAAAAATTGCCTGCAGATTCAGCACCAAGGGCTAGAATGTTTTTAGGTGCATTGTGAGTAAATTTGAATATTTGCATATACTCAATAAAACTATTATAACTCTAGTGTATTATAAATAAACAAATATTCAAAGAGGAAAAAATATGTTAAAATATAAATAATAAAAATAAAAATTATCTATGGAAGAAAATAAAAATACTGAAGAAGAATCTAAAAAACCGAAAGTGGCGATTGTCAGTCTCACATCTTGCGAAGGGTGTCAATTTGCCCTTTTGGATTTAGGGGAAAAATTTTTGGAATTTGCTGTCCAGGTGGAATTGGCTGATTTTCGTTTAATTGAAGATGAAGAGGATGACGGAAGAATGATTGATCTGGCTCTGGTGGAAGGAAATCCGGTTACGGAGGACAATAGGAAAACTTTAGAGTCATTGAGAGCGCGCAGCAAGCTTTTGGTAGCTTTGGGAAATTGCGCCGCTATGGGAGGCGTGCCGGAAATAAAAAACTACCATGAGGGAATAAACACTATTAAGCATGTATATAAATACGTCCAGGGCATTAATAACCCGGAAATCAGAGAAATTGATAATTTCGTGAAAGTGGATTTTACTTTTCCAGGTTGCCCGATTAATGCTGAAGAATTTTTGAAATATATCCCATTTCTTTTGAAGGGCGAAGTTCCAACTATTCCTGATGCTCCGGTATGCGTGGAATGCAAAGCAGCTGGAAACAGGTGCTTGCTTTTGGATAAGAAGCCTTGTTTTGGTCCGATGATTCAAGGAGGATGCAATGCAGTTTGCCCGACTTCCCGCATGACTTGCCAGGGTTGCCGCGGACTGAGGCCAAAGGGAAACATTAAAGCCATGAGAGCTACGCTTAAAAATATGATAAGTGACCATGAATTTGAAAATATAGCAGAGATATTCGGTTTGCGTGATGATATTGAGGCTCGGGAGAAAGAATCCAAATAATAAATTGTTAGAAAAATAATAACCGAAAATATTATGGAAATAAAAATAAATCATATTGCAAAGATGGAGGGGCATGCCGGATTCATGGCCAGTGTCATCCACGGAGATGTAAAAAGCGCTAAGCTGGAAGTGCAAGAAGGAATCCGTCTCATTGAAGGAGTGCTGGTAGGACGAAATTATGCCGATATGCCGATTGTCGCTCAGAGAATTTGCGGAATTTGTCCGGTGGTGCACAATTTGACTTCTATCAAAGCCTTGGAAAATGCTATGGGAGTGAAAGTCACTGCGGAAACTGAAAAATTGCGCTCGGTTATGGAATTGGCGCAAATTATCCACTCGCATTCCTTGCATCTTTTCTTTTTATCTTTGGCTGATTTCTTGGATATGGAAAATGATATCCAGCTGGTAAGTGCCTATCCGGAAGAGACAAAAATCGCCGTAAGATTGCGTGAATATGGAATGAGTATCGTAAAAGCCATCGGAGGAAGAGTGATTCATCCTATGAACAATGAGGTGGGAGGATTTAAGAAGGCTCCAAGCGTGGAAGCGTTGCAGAAGATCGTAGCAGATGGCGAGAAAGTTTTGGAAAGCGCCTTGTTTTTAGGAGAGTTTTTCAAAAAAATAAAAATACCTGATTTTCAAAGAGAGACTGAGTATATAGGATTGGGCGGCCGGGGAAAATATGCCATTTATGACGGAGACATTATTTCTTCAAAGGGCTTGCATATTCCAGTGGGCAAATTTGAGTCCAATTTTCATGAACTGCAAAAACAAAATGGAGTAATTAAAAAAGTGGATCATGAAGGAAACAGCTATATGGTTGGAGCAATTGCCAGAATAAATCTCAGTCGAGAAAACCTTAACCCGAAAGCGGCTGACTATTTGAATGGCTTAGGTTTTTCTTTTCCGGACTATAATCCGTTTCACAATATTTTATTCCAAATGCTTGAAGTGATCCATTGCATAGAAGAGGTTGATAATAAATTGAAGGAACTTTTAGATAGTAATCTGGAGAAAGTGGTGACCGGCATGTATGATGTGCGAGCAGGGGTGGGAGTGGCGGCAGTGGAAGCTCCGCGCGGGACTCTCTATTACCATGTGGAAGTGGATGAAAAAGGATGTGTGAGGAACGCCAATATAATTACGCCAACAGCCCAATTTTTAGCCAATTTGGAAGATGATATCGCTGACTATATAAAGCAAATTTTGCATTTGGAAGACGTGGACAGACAAAAGAAATTGCGAGCTTTTATCAGGGCATATGATCCATGCATTTCTTGTGCGGTGCACTAGAAGCAAATAACTGAGAATGATAGCCTACTAATAAGCGTAAATAATTTTTTTAATAAATATATCGCCTATGTTTCAATTCAGATGAATTTGATTCAATATCGGCGATTATTGCAAACAAATGACAATTTTAAATCAAATCTATAAATGCAATGTTTGTGGAAACATGATTGAAGTGACGCATATTGGCGATGGCGAATTAGTCTGTTGCGGAGAGGCTATGGAATTGCAATTAGAAAGAGACGATGAGGAAAAATACGAAAAACACAAGCCGGTAGTGGAAAAAATTGACGGAGGAGTGATTGTGAGCGTGGGAAGCATGCCGCATCCAATGGAGAGCGAGCATTATATAGAATGGATTGAAGTCATTACCGAGCATAGGACCTATCGAAAAAGACTGGGACCGGGCAAGACGCCGGAAGCGGAGTTCTTTTTTGAAGCAGAGCATTTTGAAGTGCGCTCGTATTGCAATTTGCACGGACTTTGGAAAGCGTAGTTAAATTAAAAATATTTAGATAAAAACATGCATGATTTTTTTCTAGCCAAGCAGATATTGGAAAAAATTGAAGAAATAGCCAAAGAAAAGAATCTAAAGAAAATATCAAAAGTTTCTCTTGAGATAGGAAGCATCGTATTGGCCCATGACGGACTGCCGGAACATATAGATGATATTAATTTAGAAAACCTATTATTCGGACTGAAGAGTTTTGCCGGAAATACCCAGCTATCCCAAACCCGGTTTGATGTAAAAAAGGTAGCCGGAGATGATTGGAAAATAACAAATATTGAGGTAGAATAAAAATATAACAAATATAATTAAAAATAAAAAAAATGACAAAAATTGCAATTAATGGTTTCGGTCGCATCGGAAGGCCATCTCTTAAAATAGCTTTAGAGAAAGAGAATCTAGAAGTGGTAGCTATTAATGATCTGACTGATCTTAAGACCGCCGCCCATCTTTTGAAATATGATTCAAGTTTCGGACAATATAATCGCAGCATTGAAATAAATGAAGAGTCTTCCGAGATAGTCGTAAATGGAAAAACTATAAAATATTTCAGCGAAAAAGATCCGGAAAGCCTTCCTTGGGGAGAAATGGGAGTAGAGATTGTTTTGGAATGCACAGGCGCCTTTGAAGACAGGGAAAAATCACAAAAACATATAGCGGCTGGAGCGAAAAAAGTCATTCTTTCTTCTCCTCCTAAGGGAGATATTCCAGTGTATTTGATCGGCGTAAATGAAGAAAACTATAATTCGGAAGTTGATCATATAATTTCTAACGGATCTTGCACCACTAATTGTTTGGCTCCTATGATAAAAGTGTTGGATGATAGTTTCGGATTGGAGAAAGGTTTTATGACCACCACTCATTCCTACACCAATGATCAAAGATTGCAAGATCTTCCTCATCGCGATCTGCGAAGGGCTAGAGCTGCTGCGCTTAACATTATTCCAACTACAACCGGAGCTGCCAAGACAGTAGGTTTGGTTATGCCTCATCTTGAAGGGAAACTGGATGGAATTTCGTTGCGCGTGCCGACACCAGTGGTCTCTATCGTAGATTTTATCTGTAATGTAAAAAGGGAAGTTGACGCGGATGAAGTTAATGAAGCTTTTAAAAAATCAGCTCAAGAGAAAATGAAAACTATTTTGGCAGTCGAAGAAGAACAGTTGGTTTCTATGGATTTCAAGGGGAATCCAAATTCGGCTATTGTTGACTTGTCATTGACTATGGCCAATGGAAATCTGGTTAAGGTTGTGGGCTGGTATGATAATGAATGGGGATATTCCAATAGATTGGTGGAATTAGCGGAGATTGTGAGCAATAATCTATAGTATCTTTCTAAATACTCCGCAGTAATTTAATTTAAAATTAATTTCATGTATGACATTCTAATAAAAAACGGAACACTAATCGATGGAAGCGGAGAGCCTATGTATAGAGCTGATATTGGAATAAAGGACGATAGGATTGTAAAAATCGGAAAGCTGCAGAATGAAAAAGCAGACATCGAAATTGACGCTTCCGAGCGTCTGATTTGTCCCGGATTTATTGACGTCAACAACCATAGTGATGCCTATTGGCAGATATTTTCCAATCCGCAACTTGAAAGTTTGCTGTATCAAGGGATAACCACCATCATTGGCGGCAACTGTGGCGCTTCTCTGGCTCCGCTTTTAGGCGCCAAGGCTATCGAATCACTTCAAAAATGGTCAAATATCAATAAGACGAGTTTGAATTGGCTGACTATGAAAGAATTTTTGAAAGAAATTGAAAAAAGAAAATTGGCTCTGAATTTTGCAACTTTTGTAGGGCATGCAACTTTGCGAAGAATGATCGTGGGTGATGACATGCGAGGACTCAAGCTTGATGAAATTGACTTTTTATCAAAAAAAGTAGCTATTGCCATAAAAGAAGGTTCGCTGGGCATGTCTTCAGGATTGGTCTATACTCATGCCAGAAGTACGAGCGAGGAGGAGCTGATCGCTATTGCCAAAACTATCAAAAAATATGACGGAGTGTATGTGACGCATATGCGCAATGAGAGGCATGGACTTGTCGAATCAGTTGAAGAATCTCTGGAAATTGCCAGAAAAACGAATGTAAAATTGCACATTTCCCACCTAAAAGCAGTAGGTGAAAAAAATTGGGGTCTTATGGATACGGCTTTAGATATGATTTCCCACGCCAGAGAAAACGGAATAGATGTGACATTTGATGTATATCCGTATACTAATGTCGGATCGGTCCTATACACTCTCCTTCCTTTTTGGGCAACTGACGGAGGGAAAAAAATGATGATCGCGCGTCTTAAGGATCCGATTTTACGAGAAAGAATCACAAATGAAATGAGAGAATCCGATGTAGACTATTCGAAGATTGAAATTGCCAGTTCTTTGTTGAATAAGACGCTTTCTCGAAGAAAAATATCAGAAATAGCATTTTCTCAGGAAAAATCAATCGAAGATGCCGTAATCGACACTTTGATTGCTTCTGATGGAAGAATAATCATTTCTATGGATGTTCTGTCTGATGAAAATATAGAGAAAGCCTTGATTCATCCAGCGGCAATAGTCTCTACTAACGGATCGGGATATGACGATGTTCATGGGAAAACAGGAGAAGTTGTGCATCCTAGAAGCTTTGGAACATTTACAAAAGTGCTATCGAAGTATGTTTTAGGAAAAAGAATCCTGAGATGGGAAGAAGCTATTTCCAAAATGACCTCCATTCCGGCTAAAAAATTCGGCATTGAAAAAAGAGGAACGATAAAAGAAGGATATTATGCGGATGTGGTTGTTTTCAATAGAGATGAAATAAGCGATATGGCGACAATTGAAAATCCCTATCAATATAGCAGAGGTATTGATTTTGTCTTAATAAATGGTAAAATTGTTCTGCAAGAAGGCGCATGCAATGGAAATAGGCCGGGAGAGGTAATAAGAAGATAAGCGGAAATAAATGAAAATAACTGATTTTAAGGGGAAAAAAATAACGGTAATGGGATTGGGATTGAATGGCGGAGGAGTAGGGATAACCAGATTCCTTTCCGAAAATGGAGCTCGGGTAATTGCAACTGATTTGAAAGAAGAATCTGAATTAGGGTTTTCTCTGGAAAAACTAAAAAATGTTGAAAATGTTGAGTATGTTTTTGGGGGACATCGCGATGAGGATTTCTTAAAAGCGGACATGGTTATCAAGAACCCAGGTGTCCCATGGACCAATCGCTATATTCAATTGGCTTTAGAAAATAATATTCCAGTTGAAATTGATTCCAGTTTATTTTTCAAGCTATGTAAAAACAAAATTATTGGCGTAACTGGAACTCGAGGGAAAACCACCACTTCTTCTCTTATTTTTAATATCCTGGAAAAAGCTGGAAAAAATCCAGTGAAAGTTGGTATCGGACAAGTTTCAGTTTTGGATCAGTTGAGTGAACTGGAGCCTGATTCATGGGTAGTTTTTGAGCTATCTAGTTGGAGATTGAGTGCTCTCGGAAAATATCAGCTTAGTCCTCATGTTGCTGTTTTTACTAATATCTTTCAAGATCATTTGAATTATTATAAAAACCTTGAAGAGTATTTAGCGGATAAGGAATATATTTTCAGCAACCAAAAGGAAACAGATTTTTGCGTGATTAATGAGGACAACGAAACACTAAGAGAATTGGAGCCAAAAATAAAGTCTCAAATCATAAAATTTTCTGATAAAGAGATAGGCAAAGGCAATGCAGTTTATCTTTCTAATGATGATATTTGTGCGAGAGATCGAGATAGGGTGGAGAAAATTATGTCTAAAAATGAAATAAAAATACCAGGAGAGCACAATGTAAAAAATGTTTTGGCAAGCATAGGCGCCACTAAATTTATCGGTATTGAGAATGAGTTTATTCGGGAGGGGATTGCTTCATTTGTTGGACTTCCTCATCATTTGGAACTCGTGCGTAATTTTCAGGGAGTGAGATATTATAATGACTCGACCGCCACTTCTCCGGACGGTGCTATTTCCGGAATCAACTCTTTTGACGAGCCGTTGGTGTTGATTGCAGGCGGGTCAGATAAAAAATTAAGCATGAAAGAATTGGCCGAGGCCATTGCCGGGAAAATTCATAAACTTGTTTTTCTAAAAGGAGAAGGAACCGATAAGATAATTCAGGAATTGAAAAATATGGGCAAAGAAGATGATTTTATCATTGCGGATTCTATGGATGAAGCTGTTTGGCAAGCCAGGAAGCTTTCAAGCGAGGGAGATGTTGTTTTGCTTTCTCCCGGAACCGCTAGTTTCGGACTTTTTCTTAATGAATTTGACAGGGGAGATAAATTTAAAAAAGCCGTCAACGATCTGCGATAAAAGAAGATGAAAAAATGGAAAAAATAAAAATCTCACTTCGCAAAAGTAAGATTTTTTTATGTCATTTTTTGGCTAATTTGCCATGCGCAAGCTATTGCGAAATATGCCGAAAAAAAGTATAATTAAGCTATCAACATAGAAAAAAATAAAAATGACAGACCCGATTATAGCAGTTGAAAAAATGAAGATTATTTATAATCAAAATAAGTCCAATGAGGTACGCTCATTGGATGGTGTTGATTTGCAAATTTTTCCTCATGAATATGTGATTATCCATGGCCCATCAGGCTGTGGAAAATCAACTCTGATGTATTCTATCGGAGGTTTTCAAATTCCGACTGAGGGAGAGGTGGTTGTCGAAGGGAAGAAAATTTCCAAGATGACTCCCAGAGAAATCGTGGATCTTCATCAGACAGGAGTAGGAATGATCTTCCAAGCTTTCTATCTCATCCCAACACTTACTATTTTGGATAACGTTTGCCTTCCTAGAACATTTATGGGGGAAAGCCTGAAAACACGTCGAGAAGCCGGAATGACTCTGCTGCAAAGATTCGGCATTATGGAGCAGGCCTATAAATTCCCCAGCCAACTTTCAGGAGGGCAGAAGCAAAGAGTGGCCATAGCCAGGTCGCTTGTTAACAATCCGCAGATTATTCTGGCTGATGAACCGGTGGGAAATTTGGATAGCGAATCAGCGAAAAATGTTCTTCAGATTCTTAAAAATTTGAATGAGATTGATAAGAAAACCATCATTATGGTAACTCATAATCCGGAGCATCTTTATTATGGGGACAGGATAATTCACATGAAGGATGGAAAAATAGTAGGGGAAGAAGTGAATAAGGAAAAACGCCCGTTGGATTTTTTTGAAAAAGCCAGAAAAGAAGCGATCGGAGAAAAGAAAATTTCTGATGTTAAAGATGAGAAATCATTGCTGGAAGGAAATACGCAGGAAAAAATTGATGTGCCTAATGAATTGAAGCTTCTTATGAGAATGTTTAGAGGGCTAGACAATTCTCAATTGGGGGCATTGCTTGTTCCTTTTAAAGCAAAACAGCTTTTGTCGCATGCTTTGGCTGAGCTCAACGATGAACAATTGAGTTCGGCGGAAAATTTTCTAAAAGAACTTCTATTTAAAAATATAAAAATAAACGATCTTCCTTCAAAGCTTGATATGAGCTTCGAAGAAGGCGGCTCCAATTGGAATAAGTCCCGTGCTAAGTCATTTTCAACAAGGATTGCCAGCATTTTGGAGCAAGTTGATTTTCAAACTGATATTGGCGAGAAAAATAAGGACGAGGCTGTTTTGCATATGTGCGGATATTTGCAATCTATGTTTCATTTGCATTTGGATGAAACAGCATCAGCTCGCTTCCACTCATTTATGAAATTACGCTTTGACAATAAGATAGACGGCATTGAACTGAAAAAACAACTTGATCTGGCTAAATTATTAGGCGGAGTCGGATTGAATAAGGTAACGGCGGAAAAATTAGTAAGAGAAATGGAAGTCATTATGCTTCTAAAATACAAAGACTAAAACATGAAAGCAATCGATATCATAAAATTGTCCACTAGAATGTTCAAAGCTCGTCCGTCACGAACTATTTTAACCGTCTTGGGAATGAGCGTAGGTATTGGAGCGATTCTTTTTTTAGTCTCTTTGGGTTATGGATTGCAAAAAACGCTTTTGGAAAAAATTACTACCGCTGACTCGTTGCTTACTTTGGATGTTTCCGAGGCCAGATCGGGCCTTGTTAATCTGGACCATGGCTTGGTTGATGAAATACGGCATATGGATGGCGTAGTTGAGACCAGCGCATCATTTAGAATTTCTTCGCAGGGACATATGAATGACATTTCTGCCGATCTTGCTGTAAATGCGGTAGAGCCCAGTTTTTTACGCCTAGGAGGCTACAAAATGAAACAAGGGAAGTCGATAAGCGATGACAATCAGGAAGGTATTATCATAAATTCCTCAGTAGCACAGGTTTTCGGTAAGACAGTGGACGATATAATAGGCCAAGAAATTACTTTTACTTTCTTTATTCCTGAAGGCGTGGAAAAAGCCGGAACTCAAGAAAAATTTAGAAAAGTTGAATCGCAGTCCAAATATAAAATAGTGGGAGTCATAGAGGGTGAAGATAATGCCGCGTTCGTACATGCGAAAACTTTAGATTTCTTGGACATAAAGAAGTTCAATGCGCTGAAAGTGCGCTGCTTGAATGACAACATAATGAAAGCTATACGCGATAAAGTCATTGAAATGGGTCTTTTGGTCTCTTCTCTTTCCGATATTGTGGAGCAAGCCAACCAGGTTTTCAGCGTCATTCAAATTGTGCTGATGCTTTTTGGAGTGGTGGCTTTGATAGTCAGTGCCATTGGAATGTTTAACACTATGACCATTGCTCTTTTGGAAAGGACCGAAGAGATCGGAATTATGAAATCTATCGGAGCTTCCAATATGGCGGTTTCATTGATGTTTGTGACAGAGGCTACGATCATGGGATTTTTAGGAGGGTTGGGAGGAGTGGTGATGGGATATTTGGGAGGAGAGATATTCAATATTTCCATCAATCTTGTGGCTCGTCGTTTCGGAGGAGAGCCGGTCGATCTTTTTTATAGTCCGCCGGAATTTGTTTTAGGCATCATAATTTTTGCAGCTGTGGTAGGATTTTTCACCGGAGTGGTTCCGGCAAGACGTGCCAGTAGCATTGATCCGTTGGATGCTCTTCGCTATAAATAGAAAAAACTTTTTTCATAAAAAATAAGCCCTGCCAGAATAATTCGAGTTTGAATTTTTTCTTGGCAAGGCTTTTGGTTACACACATCTCCTAGTGCATAAAAACAGCTTGCTGAATGGATTGTTGCAGATAAAATGAATAAGCTACAACAGCTTTTTCACTGACAGGGAGAATGTTTTCTGGGCGGATGCAGGTGCTACGATGAGAGCATTTAAACTGATCACAATCCAAGATGCCTGTGCAAAAACAGGGGGAATAACCTTGTTTAATCTGCTGCTGCCGGATTATAGGTGTTATTTCTGATCTTGCAAAACATTCTGGGCAGATTCTATCGAAGTATAATTGTACGCCAAGATCGAGTAGCTCTCCTTGCTCTATCATAGCTACATTGAGCAACATAGCCGTAAAGGCAAGTTTTCCCAATAAACTGGCAGAACAATTATTGATTCGATTGTTCTCAACCCAAGTTCGATGGCAGTCACTGCATCCAGTAAAGAATTTGATGTTTTCCCTTACGAAGGAAAGAAATTCCGCGTCATTTGAAAATAGATGTTGGTAGTTCATATTGCCTCCGCAAAGTAGGGGTGGATGGTATAGTGAAAATTTATTTCTGAAAAGAACAAAAGACAATCCCCGTAAAGAAACTGTCTTTTATTTTCAAAGCAACTGGCCTTGATAGCTTTTCATTTCAATTGTATATTTGCTTTTTCGATTTTAGCGCAAATATGCTGAGTCCATATTCTTGCCTAAATTATAACATAAAAGAAAAAAAGAAAATAGCTTTTCTGTGGATAATTTTTTGCAAAATAAATGGGCACACCCGAATTTAGATATTCGAATGTGCCCGTGAGTGCCTATTGCAGGCTGCAGATAGCTTCAGTGACGAAGCTTTTTATCTGTTGTTTTTCTGACCCAGTTTCTACCCCTCCGTTTGCTAAGAATATTTTTGATTCGTAGCCTTTATGGAGAAGATAAAGAGTCACTTCAAAAGGATTGAGATCGGCCATTTTATCTATTCTGACAACAATTGCTCTTATGTCAGAATAAAATTCTACGGTTCTATCGGCCATAATCATATCCTCCCATTCCTGGCTTATTTGAGAATCCTTCTCTGAAATAAAGACCAGAGAAATGAATGCCTGTCCCGGCATTTTTTCCAGAGGTAAGGTTCCTTCCTCTGTCGGAATGGCCAGAATGGTATCTTTCTCCAAAAACCTGAACACCTTTGCCATTTCCTGATTACCGTGCTTTTCCAGAGCTGCATCTATTTTTGAAAAAAGCGCTTCTTTTATAATCTGGGCTCTGGTTAGCTCAAACTCAACATCAGGCATCTTTTTTCCCGGCGGAATTTCTGAGGTTTGATCTGAATGAGCTGGGGTCATTACGAAAAAAAACAACACTAATAGCAACGTTCTGGCGGCCATCTTTGTTCCTCCCAAAGATTTTATTTTCCTAAAGAAAACATAAACATTACTTAAAGAACATTTAATATTAACGGTTTTTTCATAATTTGTCAAGTCGAGAAACTATATGAATTTAGTATGCTTTTTTTAAAAATAAAAAACCGTTTTGATGAAAATGATAATCATCAAAACGGCTTGTGACTTTTTGGCTGTTGGTCCTAGGAATACGCTTTTCCGCCGGGGCAACTTCTTCCATTGACTACTACCTTGAAGCGAAGTCTTTCTTTTTCTCCGCTGGTCAATTCTCGAGTTGTCTCTTTGGGAAATTTTATATTCACGATGCCAGGCCTTGCTGCTAAGCGACCAATGTAGTGCTTGGCAGTTTCGCCCTCGATAATGCAAAGAGTCGGTTTTTCACAGTTTACGCTAGTCCTCCCAAAGATAGCTACCTTTGCTACTAAATAACGTTGCATGATACACTCCTTCTTGATTAAAAATACTTATTTTTGAAGAGATTGTGCATAATTTTACTTGAAGAAGAGAATGAAGTCAAGCACTTATTGTTGCAAGTCAGATAATCTTTCCATTAAGCGTTTTTAGGCATTGCCCAGAGGATGCTTATTTTTGAGAAATTGCACAATTGCAAAGAATAATTGCTCTTTGCGCTTGGTTGACAAAAAATAAATTATCAGATATAATAATATTTCTTTAAAAACAGAAGAAGAACCTTATTTTATTAAACAAAAAACAATTTTTGGGGGTAAAACGCAAGATGAAAAAAATGCGCTTGGTTGTGCTGGCAACTGTTTTCATTTCAATAGTGTCATTCAAGGCGGTCATCGCCGCTACTGACGAGTGGGTCATAGAAAATGTAATGGATTCCATTGAATGCGGGTCTGGCAAAATCACTCTCGTTCTGAAAGACACTCAGTGCAATAGCGATTTAAATATTGACTGCTTAAGCCGGGCTAATATCCAAAATCTGATGGCTGCATTTTATGTTTCCACGGACAGCGAAGGTCTGATTGGGAAATCATTTTCCGCAAAGGATTCGCACAGATCATCCGTGTTGGATGACATCATTCAAACCATTATTGAGGCCAGGGGAATGGCAGTCAGAAAGTCTAATGAGGACTGCAGAGCTTTGAAATCCAAAGGATGATATCTCTTATTTTTCAATGTATCAAGCGCCAAAATCTGGATCTTTCAGATGATGGCGTTTTTATTTTTGTAATTTTTTGCAGATCAAGAAAATTGAAAAATTTAAAGGGCGTATCCAACATGTGGATAGCCCTTTGATTTTTTGCGGAACGCAGATTACAAAATTCCGCCTGTCTGGTAGACTGAAAACAGGAAGCACAGCTTTTTTTCTGTAGCCTCTCTTGGAAATCTTTCTTCCAAAAAGGAAAATGCGGCATGGATCCAAAACGAAGTTTGGATAAAGTCGTCTTCCAATCGGGAAGCAGGCTTAGTTAGCGCTGTTGCCATTTCATCATAGGTGGTTCTGGTCGGTATGGTTTCAGTCTCGTCATAACCATCAGCAATTCTTCCGACCTCTTTTTTGAGAATTGTTTGATATTTTTCTCCGCCAAGGAGGTTGGTTATTCTGTTTTGAAATTCATGAGACTTCATCTCTTCTTCGCAATATTCTCTGATATTTTGCTCTTCATAGGGATTATTTGCGAAGACATAGGCATGATAGTTTTCGTGGAGAAACACGATAGCTTTTCCTATGGAACTGAATGGAACGTCTTTGATGATAAGCGCCCTTATTTCAGGTAAAAAATTAGCAGCTGCAGAAGCTGAAGAAATGTCCATCCACTCTGCGCTTTCAAGCCCATCTTTTTCGAGAAGCGGAACGAAAACAATCCAGTTGTCGCTCTTGACTTTTTCCATCAACTGCAAGCTTTTTTGATGCGGCTTTCCTAAAATTATGTTTGCTTTTATAAATGCAAAAATTTTATTGGCCTCCGCATCATTCATTCTTTGTACAGCTTCGCTGGCGCTTTCCAGCCACAGGTATTTTGTGGAGCTTCTTCGGAAGTCATCATTGGCGTTTGCCGCTTGCCCAATTGAAGACAGCAGAATCACCAAGGAAAAAACTATACACGAAAGCATTTTTTTGGACATAGCAAATTCTCCCCGGATAATTTTTTTATGATAGCTATATTGACAACGAACATGCAATCATACGCTTTTTTACCATTTTTGTCAATGTTT
>DPJH01000038.1 GCA_003543115.1 Candidatus Moraniibacteriota bacterium | reverse complement strand
TATTGATTGATTTTGTCAATTGGTTCACAAAAAAAGCCATCCTTAGGGATGATCTTTTGCTTTTTGTTGGGGAGGAGGGACGATGTTGGAACATTTTTTATGGCATAGTATATTGTATTTAAGCTTGGGATAGATGGAATCCGGCTTATATGTTATGATTGTTTTACATATGGGTGAGTCGCGATATTTAAAAAAAAATTTCATAAATTAATAATTTTAACAGGAATATATGAAAACAATTCTAGTTGATGCAGTTAATGCTTTTGTAATAAAGGATGAGGGCATTTTTGATAAAATGTATAGAATGCTTGAACAATACCCGAATAGGAAAATAATTCTGACTGGCGCTAATGATGAGCAGATGGAAGTATTTGGTTTAAATAGGATGCCATATGAAGTTTTTACTCTCAAACATAATCCTGAAAAAACAGACCCAGCGTATTTTAAAACTATGTTAAAGCATTTCAATTTCGATATAAAAGACGTTGTGTATTTTGAGCATAATCTAGAGGCAGTCAAGAGTGCTCAATCTATTGGTATTGATGTGTTTCATTATGACCAGCATGCTAAAGACATTGAAGCATTAAAAAAGTTTTTAGATAAAAACTTATCTAAATAAAATAGAATTGAAAAATCTATATGTAAAAAATAAGACTTATAAAGAAGTCTTGTTTTTGTCTGTTGGGGAGGAGGGATTTCCGCGTCGTTCGCGGCGAACTCCTTGCCCTGGGCAGCGCTGAATCCTCGCTCGCTCGCATTCATCGACGTTTGACTGCGTCGCGGCGACTAGTCTCACTTCTGCCCGTTCGAATCCCTCTCTATTTATAATTCAAAAGACGTCATTATGACGTCTTTTGAAATTTTTTAGTTGGGGAGGAGGGATTCGAACCCCCGCATGCATGGACCAAAACCATGTGCCTTACCGCTTGGCTACTCCCCAATGTTTATTTATTGTATATATGTAAATCTAATTTTTCAAAAATAATTTTTAGTTCTTTTCTTCCTCCCCTTGATTTTAAATATTTTTCACGATATCTAGCTTCTAGCAAAGAATTAAATTTTTCAGTATATATTAATTTTAAGGGTCTTCTGTTCTTTGTGGCTAAGCTTTTCCCACTATTATGCTCATGTAATCTTCTTTCTAAATTATCAGTGGATCCCAGATAGGTTTTTAAATCCTTTCCACTTAACAATAGATATACATAATTTTCCATAATATGTATGTGCCTTATCCGCCTCGGCGAGTTCGCCTCGGACGAGACGGGTCCGACTTCGGCAAGCGAAGCGAGACGAGCCGCTTGGCTACTCCCCATGGAATATTTAATTTTTTATTCTTCCACAACCTTGGCTCCCATAATATCCAGTGCGGAATTGATGAGTGAATTCTGTTCGCCTGGAGCATCATTCTTTATCTCTTCTTTCGGCGCTTCAATCACGATCCCTGCTTCCTTGTGGGTGACGATTTTCAGACGGATTTGCAACCCTAAAATTTTACCAAAAACACTTTCGACTGTCAACTTATTATCATGATCATTGAGCTTTTCTTTATAAAAATCATAGGGAGTGGCTACGGTGATTTCGTTTCCTGAAACCGAAATAGGTTGGCAATTGGATGCCAAGAGGGCAGCCAGGGAATGGTTGTGGTTTTTTATTTCTTCCAAAAGTTTTCTCCAGCTGTTTCGAACAGTGTAGAGATCAGTGTCTCCCTCAGGAAGCGTCGGGTCCAGATTTTTTATAACCGGTTCTTCTTCCATGATCTCGGAAATTTTTGGCTGCGCATCAGGTGTGGATTGCAACATATTTGGGCTAGAAGTTTCATTTTGAACCATATTGATTTGACCGGTGGTTTCTTGTTGAGTGTATTCAGTCGAGTTGGCGGGAAAAGTATGGGTGGCTCGGATGAGTGCGATTTCCAAAGGAAGCTGGGGAAGAACGGCGGACGCTATTTTTCCTTGAGCTTCAAGAAAAAGATTGAGAGCCAAAATTATTTCGCAAAGTTCAATTCCTTTGGATTGTTCCAGCATTTTTTTGATCTGCTCTTCGGTTGATTCATAGACAAAGCTGGTTTTCAACTCCGGGTTGATCTTGAGAAGCATGAGCTGGCGCAGATAGTTGGTAAGTGATTTGGCGAAGATTTGCAAATCATAGCCGTCAGTCACAATATTGTTTATCCTGCTAATAGCTTTTGTGACGTCTTTTTTGATGATCAAATCCGCTATTTCAGCCGAAAATTTTCGGTCAGTGGTGCCCAGAATTTCTTCCACTTCTTTAATGGTGATGTTCTTGTCTTCTAGGGAAATGACTTGTCCCAAAAGGCTTTCCGCATCTCGCATGCCTCCTTCAGCCGCAATAGCGATCATCTCCAATGATTCGGCGTCAATAGTGATTTTTTCTTTTTTCGCAATACCTGAAAGTTTTTCAATTATGTTTTCCAAAGGAAGCTTGGCAAAATCAAATTTTTGGCAGCGGGAAACGATCGTGGCAGGCACTTTATGGATTTCGGTAGTAGCCAGGATGAAAACCACATGAGCGGGCGGCTCTTCCAGAGTTTTCAAAAGAGCATTGAAAGCTCCGGTTGAGAGCATATGGACTTCGTCAATGATATATACTTTGTGTTTGAGTTGAGTAGGAGGAAGATTGATGGTTTCCTTAAGCTCTCGGATGTTGTCTACGCCAGTGTTGGAAGCGGCGTCAATTTCAATGATGTCTAGTGATCGAGCGTCATTGATAACTTTGCAATTTGAACATTTCTCGCAAGAAATAGAATTTTTTTGATCGGTGCAGTTGATAGTTTTTGCAAGAATTCTAGCGATGGATGTTTTTCCGGTTCCGCGCGATCCGGTAAAGAGATAGGCATGCGCTACGCGGTTGTTTTTAATGGCATTGGAAAGAGTCTGGACAATATGTTTTTGTCCAATGATTTCGGAAAAATTTTTCGGCCTATATTTTCTATATAAAGTTGATGACATAATGCTGGTGATAGTTAAAGATGCCTTGCGAGCATCATCTAATGGGATTATAGCACAACAAAAGAGAAAAAGAAAAAGCGCTCAAGGAACGTTTCTTTTGAAAACTATTTTTTGAAAACGATGAATTTATAGCCAATAAAATTCCAAACCAGACCGATTATGCTTCCGGCAATCGCCCCGATGAGTCCGGCTTGATCGGAAGTGATGGCGGGGGAGATAGCGAAAATTTTAAATGTGACTGAAGCGGCTATGACATTGATAGCAAACCCCACTACGCTGACGATAAAGAATTGCAAAAAATTCGATTTTCTTCTTGCTCCATCTTTTTGAAATGTCCAAAATTTGTTCCAATAATAACTGTTTATGTTGGCAATTATGAAAGAAATAGCTTTATAAAGAGAATAGAAGGTGATGATAGGAATAATGCTTACAATGACATCCTCTGAATTTATGGCGAAACTATTGCGTGCCAGCCATGTAATGAGAGCCAGAGATCCAAGATCAACCAAGGCATTGAGAATTCCGGTTACGCCGAATTTAGCTATCTGCCAGATGACAGCTATTTTCTTGCTGATTGCATTGGCAAGCAATAGTCCAAGGGGAGTGCCAATAAGAAAAAAAGGAATAATAAAGATATTTATTTTTAAAAATAAATCCGGCTTTCCGGCATTGAGAACAGGCAAAAACAAAAGGCCGATCAATAAACCAGCCAAAGTTCCTAATGTTAGATCTTTTTTTGTCAGTAGAGCTTCTTTGAAATGCATTCTTATTAGTCGTTTAAGGGTTTATTGAGTTCTTTGCGCAGTTCTTCAATATCCGGTGTCCATTCGTCAATAAGTGAAAAGTTGCTTTTTTCTTTAGTTTCTGATGCAGACGGTTTCTCCTTAGTTTCATTTTTTTCTGCTGATTTCTTTGCAGGTTTATCATCACTCACAATATCATCAATATTGAAATTGTTTTTTTTCATTGAATTAAAGCTGTTCATCGCACTGCCTTTTTGAATAACATTTTCAATAGAAGCCCAATCTGAATCTATGTCGCGAGAGGTGACAAGCGTAACTTCATCGCCTGGTTCAACCTTAAAATAGGTAATCGAAGCAAGAAGCACGCGAAAGGGCTTTCCTTCGGCAGTTATGAAATAGTTTCCATCCGCATCTTGATTGATTATTCCAATCAGCCTTTTTCTTTCAATAGGACCAATTTGCTTGTAGACAAAAGAACCTTCGGAAGTAATGGTGAGTTTGAGCATATCGCCTTCTACCAGTTTTGATTTGGAGGCGTAGTTTGCCGGCACTGGATATTGCTTGCCGTCGGAACCAAGCATGATTTGGCCATCAAAAGTCCCTTCTATGATCTTTCCGCTTCCATCATCCTCGGTTTTCTTCCTTCTCCCAACTTTCTTCTTTCCTTCCAACTGCAAAAGCATAGCCTTGGCAGATTGAAGGCTTTTTTCTGAATTATAAATCATCTCGCGCAAGGCTTGAATTTTATCTGAAGCGTTTTCTAAATTTTCGTCCATTTTATTTTTCCCCTCTCCACTTTTTTGGTGAAGAATTTTATTTTTATTTTTACAATACAATTATACAATCAGATCAAAATATTGGCAAGGGGTAAATATTTTTAGGGTGGATAAACTAAAGAAGCGCTTTTGTATGTATATATAATGAACATATTTAAAATGATGATTGTAACAAAAAATAAATTTAGGAATTGCGCTTTTCACTGTGTTTGGTCAAACGCGTAAGTCCTAAAATTTATGAATTTAACTGAAAGCCAGGCTTTTTTATTGTTTGGCCTGTGGATAACTGGGCTTTGACATTGTGGAGAAGTGGAGTAAAATAGGGAATAGGTAAACAAAAGTGGTGTGAAGTGGGGAAATATAAAAATACTGCTTTTTTGTTAACTGCTAATAAAATTAGTAATTTAGACGATAGATCCAAATGTTTATTGGAGAATACTCACATTCTGTTGACGAGAAAAAAAGATTGGCAGTGCCAAGCAAGTTTCGGGGTGAATTAAAAAATAAGGTTGTGGTGACACGAGGTTTGGATAAATGTCTATTTGTCTATCCAATGAAAGCTTGGGAAGAGTTGGCTGAAAAGCTGGGAACATTGCCGGTTGGAGAAGCAGGGACGCGAAGTTTTACGCGCTTGATGCTGGCTGGGGCGGTGGATGTTCCCGTAGACAAACAGGGAAGAATTTTAATTCCAGATTATCTGAAAGATTACGCGGACATTAAAAGGAACGTAGTAATTGCAGGATTGTATAATCGTTTAGAAATTTGGGATGAAAATAAGTGGGAAAGCTATAAATTAGGAGCTGAGAAAAATTCAGATGAAATCGCTGAGCAATTAGGGAAACTGGGAGTGTACTAAAAAATCTAAATGTCAAAATCTAAATTTCAAAATAAATCTAAATGTCAAAATCTAAAATTTTTAAAAAATTTAGTTTTGTAATTTGATTTGATATTTGAGTTTTGGATTTTGGATTTTTGCAAATGACTATGCATAAATCTGTTTTGCTTGATGAATCTATAGAGGGTTTGAATATACGGCAGGGTTCTATTGTTGTGGACGCCACTCTGGGGGGAGGCGGACACAGCAATAGGATTTTGCAGATAATAGGAAAAAAGGGAAAGCTTATTGCTATTGATCAGGATTTGGAAGCGATTGAAAATTTCAAAAAACAATCAGGCGAAGATAGAAGCAATGTATATTGCGTGAAAGATAACTTTTCCAATTTAAAAAATATTTTGCAGGAATTGGAAATCGAATTCGTGGACGCTATTTTGGCTGATTTGGGATATTCTTCGATTCAATTGGAAGACGCAAGCAGGGGCATGAGTTTTTTGGCGGATGCTCCGTTGGACATGCGCCTCGACCGACAGAAAGAATTGAAGGCTGGAGATATTGTGAATAATTATTCTCAAGGAGAAATAAAAAGAATTTTGAAAGACTACGGAGAAGAGCGATTCGCGGGAATTATTGCTAAAAAAATTGCAGATCATAGAAAAATAAAAGAAATAGAAACGACCGGGGAATTGGTGGAGATCATAAGGCAGGCTGTTCCGCAAAAGCATCAGCATGGAAAAATCCATGTGGCGACGAAAACTTTTCAGGCCCTTCGAATCGAGATCAATAGGGAATTGGAAGTTTTGGAAGAATTTATTCCATGCGCTATGGATAGTTTGAAAAAAACGGGAAGATTGGCTATTATTTCTTTTCATTCATTAGAGGATAGGATAGTTAAGAATATATTCAGGAAAAATGCCAGGGGATGCATTTGTCCGCCAGATTTTCCGATTTGCCAGTGCGGCCAGGCTGCGAAAGTAAAAATAATTACCAAGAAACCGATTGTTCCAGGAGAGATGGAAGTTTCAGAAAATCCCAGAGCGCGAAGTGCCAAGCTTCGCATTTGTGAGAAAATTTAGAATAAAATAAAAATAGATAAAAAATAAATAAACAATCCAATCCCTCGCCAATTTATATGATAAATGTGCAGGGGTAAATTTCAGGGGGCTGAAAATAAATGTCACGAATTTTGATTCTAAATAAATCAATTGCGAGTCCTGCAAAGGTTCGCACGCAAAATAAGTCTGGCATGAACAGCGATATTTTTATGTCGGTAAAAAATAATTTTAATGCCGGCAGGGTGGAATTGAATTGGATGTCCCTTATTTTTGTCGTTGCTGCCGGAATATTTTTTAGCGGAGGTTTTTATTTATACCAAGTGAATGATATTGCCACAAAGGGCTATGAAATAAGGGATTTGGAAAAAAGAATCCAGGACTTGAACAAGGAAAGCAAGAAAATGGAAATAAAGGAGGTGGAACTGAAATCCATGTATAATATAGAAAAAGCTTCCCAGGATTTAAATTTAGTGAATTCAGGAGAAGTTTCTTATATAGAAATAAACGGTCCTGTCGCAATGAAGTGAGATAAGAGAATTAATTATGGCTTTGGATAGAAAAAATTTCGAAAATATTTTGAATTGGAGGATTTATGTATTAGTTTTTTTATTTTTCTTGATTGCGGGCGTTATTATTTTCCGCTTTTGTTTTCTCCAAATCGTCCAATATAAGCAGTATCAAGCTTTGGCTGAAGGGCAACATTCGATTTTTAGGAATCTTATACCGAAAAGAGGAGAAATTTTTATGAAAGACCGCAATGATCCCTATCCTTTGGCGGTCAATCGGGAAACAAAAATGGCCTATGCGGTTCCCACAGAAATCACTGATGCGGCGCAGGCCTCTTTTGCCGTGGCGGCCGCTTTGCAATTGGATGCAGCGGAGCTTTTGGAAAAATTTAGCAAGCCTGGCGATATGTACGAACCCATCAAGCATAGATTGAGCGATGAGGAAACCAGCAATATAAATAATTTAAAATTGGAAGGCATCCATTTGGCAGAAGAAAGCTATCGATATTATCCTTCATCGGAATTGGCGGCCAGCATAGTCGGTTTTGTCGGGTGGAGAGATGATTCGTTTGGCGGCAGATATGGATTCGAGGCTTTTGAAGATGAAAGGTTGCGGGGAATGGAAGGCTCTCTTTTTCATAAGAGAGATGCTACTGGGAATTGGATAGGGGGAAGAAAACGTGAAATTACTCAGGCCAAGGATGGCGATGATTTTATTCTGACACTGGACCATATTGTCCAATATCAAGCTGAAAAAATAATCAAAAATTCGATAGGAAAATTTGAAGCTGACAGCGGAAGCATCATTGTGATGGAGCCGAGCACGGGAAAGATTTTGGCTATGGCAAATTTTCCCACTTTCAATCCTAATGAATATTCCAAAGTTGAGGATATAAGCGTATTTAGAAATACGGCTATCAGCAATGCGTATGAATCAGGCAGCGTTTTTAAGACATTCACCATAGCGGCAGGGCTGGATAGCGGGAAAATTACTCCGGAAACGACATATAATGACACCGGATCGGTTAGTGAAGCTGGATATACGATTAAAAATTCCGACCTAAAATCTAACGGAGTCCAGACTATGACTCAAGTTTTGGAAAAATCCCTGAACACGGGAGTGATCCATGTAGAGAAATTATTGGGAAATAAAAATTTTGCCGATTATGTGAAAAGATTCGGCTTTGGAGAACCAACAGGAATCGATCTGATGGGCGAGGCTAGAGGAAATATAAACAACTTGAAAAATCTGAAAAGCGATATCCAGTTTTTCACAGCTTCTTTCGGCCAAGGCGTGACAGTCACTCCGATCCAGCTAGCGAGCGCCTATAGCGCCATAGCTAACGGAGGAGTGTTGATGAAGCCTCAAATAATTGATAAGATCCAGCATGCTGACGGAACGGAAGAAATTATCGAACCTCAAGAGATACATAGGGTGATTTCCCAAAAAGCATCAATTGAAACAGGCAAAATTCTGCAAAGCGTTGTGCAGAACGGACATGGGAAGAGAGCGGGTGTGCCCGGTTATTTGGTAGGCGGAAAAACCGGAACCGCTCAAATTGTGGATTCCGAGACGGGAGGATATGCGGAAGGAAAGTCTGTAGGATCATTTGCCGGCTTTGCTCCAATAGACGACCCCAAATTCACTATCGTAGTTGAACTGGACAATCCTAAAAATGTGGAATGGGCCGAGTCTAGCGCTGCTCCCGCCTTCGGAGAATTAATGAAATTTTTATTGGAATATTATAATATCGAACCTACGGAAGAATACACCCAGGAGGATCTGGACAGATTCAATGCAGCACACACGATTTTGCAATTTTCCAAAGACGAACAGAAAGATGAAAATTCAGGGGCAAATCCGGTCTCTCAAGACCAAAACTCAATAATTAAGAAAGATGCTAAGAAGAAAAAAAATGACAAACGATAAATCAAAAAAAATAATATTTTTAGAGAAAATTCTTAAAGGGATGGCTGTCTTGGTTCTGAAGAAATATAATCCCAAAGTAATAAGCATTACCGGTTCGGTTGGAAAAACTTCCGCTAAAGAAGCTATTTGCGCCGTGATGGCAAGCAAGTTTCGCGTGAGAAAAACCGAGAAAAATTATAATAATGAAGTAGGTCTGCCTCTCACTATAATTGGAGCGGAAAGCGGTGAAAATTCAATTGCAAGATGGATTTTGGTTTTTTTGAAATGGTTTTGGGTCATGATAGCTCCGATAGAATATCCTGAGGTTTTGATTTTGGAAATGGGGGCGGATCGTCCTGGCGACATAAGCTATCTGACTAGCTTTATAAAATCCCACGTAGGAATAATAACTGACTTCTCGCATAGCCATATAGAATTTTTTAAAAACGTCGAGGGAGTGGCGAAGGAAAAAAGCGTTTTAGCAAAAAGATTGGATGAGAAGGGGTTGGCTATTATCAATGTGGATAACCCTCATGTGGCTAAGCTCAAGGATCAATTAAAATGCAATGTGATCACATTTGGATTTTCTGAACCTGCGGAAATGAGAGCCACAGATATTAATTTTGCTTATGCCGAAAGGAAACGGCAATTGCGGGGATTGAGTTTTAAATTGAATTATAAGGGCACGACTCTTCCGGTGAGACTGAACAGTGTTTTGGCAAAACATCAGATTTATTCAGCTTTGGCTGCCGTGGCGGCGGGAACTGGATTTGGAATCAATTTAGTGGAGGCAAGTGCCGCTCTGGAAAATTTTTCACTTCCGCTTGGGAGAATGAATCTTATTCCGGGAATGAAAAACTCTTATATAATTGACGATACCTACAATGCTTCTCCTGTCTCAACGGCAGCGGCCATAGATGTTTTGAATGAAATTCTATCTTCCGAAGAAAAAAAATCCAAAAAAATAATTATTTTAGGCGATATGCTGGAATTGGGAAGCGAGGAAAATGAAAAACACAGAGAAATTGGCAGAAAAATTTTTGAAACAGGGTGCGACTTCTTTTTTGTTGTAGGAAAGAGGATGAAATTGGCGGGAGAAGAAATCATTGCGATGGGTTTTCCCCAAAAAAGAGTTTTTTACTTTTCCAATCCCATGGAAGCTGGCAAGAAAGCAGGGGAATTGATAGAAGAGGGTGATTTTGTTCTCGTGAAAGGATCTCAGGGGATGCGCATGGAAAAAGTGGTAGAGCAAATTATGCAAAAACCGGAAGAAGCTGAGAAATTGCTGTGCAGGCAAAACAGGCATTGGAAAGAGACGGTTTGGAAAAAAGTATAATTTTACTATCTTGACAATTTTTGAAGATGGAACTAAGCTCTTCATCAGAGAAGGGTTCTTTATAAATGTGGAATGGTTATATTAATATGCTAAAACGTTAAATCTATTCTCGTCTGGTTGTTAGTAGACAGCATAAAATCACAATTTTTAATCATAAGGATAAATCATGAAAGAAATTTTTACAATCGGAGTTTTCGGAATAATCAGGGATGAAAAAAATAGAATTCTTTTTGTTTTAAGGAATGATTATGATTTGTGGAACCTGCCAGGAGGAGGACTTGAAAAAGGAGAATCCCCCTGGGAAGGAGTAATCCGCGAGATAAAAGAGGAGACAGGACTTAATGCAGAAGTTATAAGATTGATAGGAGTTTATAGTAAGCCGGATAAGGATGAAGTCGTTTTTTCATTTGAGTGTAAAGTCATAGACGGAGAACTGACCCTAAACGAAGAGGCTAAGGATATAAGATATTTTCCATTCAATGAAATCCCCAACAATACATCTAAAAAACAAGTGGAAAGGGTTAGAGATATGCTTGAAGGTGCAGATGATGGGGTGATTATGAAAATTCAAAGAGGAAAGTCCTCCATTGAATTAATCAAGGAGGGGAGATTGTAGCAAGGAGTTGCTCTTTAGCAGTTGTCGCAAAAACTTATTGTAAAAAGGCTTGCTGTAAATCGGACAAGCCTTTTTTATTTTTGGCTAAATTAAAGGAAAGTATTAAAGAAAATTCTCTTGCTTTCCCAAATATAATTTGCTACAATATTCAAAGATCGTTTATAGTTATAAACGATTTTTGATTCTTCTTGTTTTGTCATACCGAACTTATTTTTAGGTCTCAATCTTGGTTGAATTGAATATTTAAATATCATGCCGCCATCGTCTAGCCCGGTCTAGGACGCCAGGTTCTCATCCTGGAAATCAGGGGTTCGAATCCCCTTGGCGGTACCATGTAAAAAGGAAAAAACGTCAAAATTGAAAAATANNAAAAATATAAAGAAAACATAAAGCCCCAAGGTGATTCGAACTAACATTTTTCGATTTTAAGCCAAAAATATTTTTTCTTCTCATTGCAACACAAAAAACTCGAACGCCCCGATTTGCTTTAATAAATCGCATTTTTGTGATATAATAGAATTATGAAAAACAAGCTGAATAAACTGGGCAAACTATTTTGGTTCCTGAAAAACAGGAATGAGGGTTTTGATTTGGATAAAGACAAGAATATGATTATCCATCAAACCTTGGCACTGGGTTCTATGGATGATGTCAGAAGAATCCTCCATATCTATGGAAGAGATGTTGTCGCAGAGGAATTTCAAAAACCCGCCAAAGGACTCTACCATCCGGCTATTCTGGAATTTTTCGAATATTTTTTTAAAACTAAAGTTGATAAGTCGCAGTATATAAAAGACATTCATGGAAGGTTTACATCTTGAAATTTTGGATGAAAACAGAAGGGCCAGTTTTGAAAAACTGGCCGCTTTTCACAGCGCCGGCTATTTAGCCGGAGGCACGGCTTTGGCTTTGCAGCTCGGGCATCGCCTGTCTTATGATTTTGATATTTTCTCAAACCGAGAAATCTCTTTTAATTTTCCCGCCAAGGTAAAAAGCGAATTTGCCATCAAAGAAACCCTGGTGAATAATCAAGATGAATTCACTTTTCTCACGGATAGTGACATTAAAATCTCATTTATCTACTATCCATTTGATTTGACTCAATACATTGTAAAAGAAGCCAGCTGGCCCCTGGATATCCTTTCGCCTTTAGGCGTGGCACTTACCAAGGCCTACACTCTCAATCGTAGAAACAGTTGGCGAGATTATTTGGATTTATATGCTTTGTTGAAAAACAGGATTACGGATTTATCGGAAATCGTGACCAAAGCCCAAGAAGTTTACGGAGAAATATTCAATGAAAAACTATTTCTAGCTCAATTGGTCTATACCGAAGACATCGCGCCAAGAGAAGTTGAAGATACGCCGCTCTTTTCCCAAAAAATCGGTATTGAAGAAGTAAAAGAATTTTTCGGCCAAGAGATTGAGAAATATTTAGAAGAATCAGCTACGGATAATCTGTCGAGATAGGGTTAAACAATTTCAAATGATAAAACAAGAAAAACGCCTCGGGCGTTTTTCAAGTCTTCGAATAGTTAGGTTTTATAATCTATTATTTAGGGCTTTCCGGAACTCTTTTATCTAGCTAGGTCTTCCCGGATTTCTTCTTCTGTTGGAAGCCGGCCTTCTCTTTCCGCTTCGTCATAGATCTCCATCGCCAATTCTACCCATCGCCGGAACAAATCTTCCGCTTCTCTGAGTTCTTCCTCATTGAGATGCGGACATCTCTTTCTAATAAAGGGTATCTCTTTGGTAAAGTCGACTTTAGAATAATCAATTTTTTCTTCTCTCATAATTTATCACCTCGCTTTCTTGAAGTGAAGAATAGTACATATGCTCAATTTTGGAAAATTGGAACAACTATTTCTCAATCCAGCAATTTCACCATACTTGCTATCTCACTGAGATTCTGATAAAATTTTATGTACAGTAAGAATATCCCTTTTCTTGAGCCTTAATCTTTTATCTTTTCGACAGCCAGGCAAACAGGCAGAAGTTCGAGTTGCTGCTCGACATGGGGTACAAATAAAGTTCATGAATTCCTGACAAGAGGATTTGAACGGGCAGAAGCGAGCGTCGATAAATGCGACCACAGGAGCGTTTAGCGCTGCCCAGGACTACGATGCGCTGTAAGCGCAGAGGACGAAAATCCCCTTGGCGGTACAAAAAAGTAGTTTGTACGATCGTTGATATTAATAATAAGGAAAAAACAGTGGATGCGAAAAAGACTTTAGCGGAACTCAAGGAAAAAATTGACCCTGAATTGAATGCCTATTTTTCTCGGGTAATTGCTGAAAATGAGAAAATAGATAAGAATGTCGGTAATGCTATAAGATATGCTCGTGATATTACTATGTCCGGCGGAAAGAGAGCCAGGGCGGCTTTTATGTATTTTGGATATATGGCGGCTGGCGGAAAAGAAGTCGAAGAAATCATCAAAACATCCATCAGCATTGAATTTATTCATTCCTTTCTTCTTATGCATGATGATATTATTGATAGGGACGAGATAAGGCATGGAGTGAAAACAATCCATGTAAGATATGGCGAGCTGGCGAAAAAACATTTCAAAAAGAAGGACCCGGAACATTTCGGAAATTCTATGGGCATAATTATCGGAGATATGATGGGGGCATTGGGCAATCAAGTATTGTTTGAGTCAAAATTTCCTTCTGAATTAATAATAAAAGCTCTTCATAAAATACAAAACATCGTTACCCTGACTGTCATAGGGGAATCGGAAGATGTGTTTATTGAAAATAGGGGACAAGCAACCGAAGAAGAGATTCTGCGGATGTATGAAAACAAAACAGCTAAATACACCATTGAAGGCCCTCTTCATTTGGGAGCGATTTTGGCCGGATCCGAAGGAGAGCTTATGAAAATTTTGAGCGCTTATGCTATTCCGGTTGGAATTGCCTTTCAGATCCAAGACGATATTCTAGGTGTTTTTGGCCAAATCAATAAGATAGGAAAACCAGTCGGGTCGGATGTCAGGCAAGGAAAGCAGACAATTTTAGTAGTGAAAGCATTGGAAAAAGCAGATAAGATGGAGAAAGCTATCCTGCAAAAATGTTTAGGAAAAAAGGATTTATCCCAGCATGAGCTGGAAGAATTTAGGAACATAATAATTAGCACGGGTTCATTGGAATATGCAAAAGAATTAGCAACAACTTTGATAGCTAAAGGAAAGAAAAAACTTGAAAAATCCGATATTGATCCGGAAGCTAAGGAATTTTTACTGGGAATAGCAGACCATATGTTAAATAGGGATATATAATAAAGAAAAAAGGAGGCGATTATTTTTTTAATTGCCTATTTTTAAATTTAAATGTAAAATCTATAATATGATTGAAGATAAAAACATGAAAATTCCCAATCATCTTGCGATTATACCGGATGGCAATCGAAGGTGGGCCAAGGAAAGAAAGTTGGATCCGTGGGAAGGCCACGAAGCGGGTGCTAAAAACACGGAAGAGCTTATTCGCTATGCTTTGGAGAGAGGCATTAACTGTCTTACTCTCTGGGGTTCTTCCATGGATAACCTGAAAAAACGTCCCTTTCAAGAAAAAAAAGCGCTATTGGATATCTATAATAGATATTTTACAAAAATGCTGAACAATTCCGATATAGATAAACAAGAGGCTAGAATAAATTTTATCGGAAGATGGGAGGAACAATTTCCTGAATCACTTAAAAATATTTTGTACGCCATCATTGAAAAAACCAAAAAATACGAGAAAAAAATGCTAAATTTCATGTTGGCTTATAATGGAGATGATGATATAATTCAAGCAGTGCAAAAAATACACAGTAAATGCGAATCACGAGTCAAGATAACAGCGAACGTATTGAAACAGAGTCTGATGACGGCTGAATTGCCAGCAGTTGATTATTTGGTCAGAACCGGGGGAGATGCCCATTTGAGTGCTGGCTTTATGATGTGGGATGTGGCCAATGCACAGCTATATTTTTCTGATGAACTATTTCCTGATTTTAATAAGGAAAAATTACATGATGCATTGGAGGAATATTCAAGAAGACAAAGAAGATTTGGCAAATAAATAGGAAATAAGAAGCGTTGCCTCGGTTGTATTTTTCAAAGATCTGTTTTTGAAAAATGATGGGATTGGATATTTGTTCAATTGCGGTCTCTGATATCCGCTTAAGAGCATTTTTTTGAAATTATGAGGGCAAAGCTAAAAAATATGAAAAAATACATTATTATCTTTATATTGCTTATAACACCTCTTATATTTTTTTTCAATGCCAAAGCCGAGGAGGCTCCTCTGAAGAAAAAAGCTGTATATTTCTATTCAGAAACTTGCGTTCATTGTGAAAGAGTGGATAGATATTTCAAGGAAGAAGATATTTATAATATTTATGATATTGAAAAAATAGAGGCTTCCGGACCATATAATGCATCGTACCTTAATAAATTTTTTGATGCTTTCAGCGTGCCGGCGGACAAAAGGGGTTTTCCCGTAATATTTTTTCAGGATAAGATGATTTTGGGAGACGAGCCCATTATTAACAATTTTTTGATAGAAATTGAAAAAGTTGATGCTCTTGAATCTCCCACTCCGGAGAAAGTGAGTGAAATGTTGAATGTAAAAAATAATAACCTAGGATCTTCTGCTGATGTTTCTCTTGTAGTTCTTGTTTGGGCGGCTCTGGTGGATGCCATCAATCCTTGCGCTTTTGCTGTTCTTATACTTTTGATGGCTACGGTTATTTCTGCCAAAGGAAGAAAAGGAGCGCTCTATTCGGGTTTGCTGTTTTCTTTGGCGATTTTTGTTTCCTATTTTATGATGGGATTGGGATTATACAAGGCTATTGGATTTTTCAATCTTACGAAGATATTTTCTATTGTCATCGGAATAGTCGCCATTATCATAGGATTAGCCAATCTAAAGGATTTTTTCTGGTACGGTAAGATCTTTGTCATGGAAGTTCCTTTTAGCTGGAGGCCCAAGATGCAAGCAATCATCAAAAATGTTACCAGTCCTATCGGAGCGCTGGGCGCGGGTTTTTTAGTAAGCTTATTCCTTTTGCCTTGCACGAGCGGACCGTACATTGTCATACTTGGATTATTAGCGCAAAAAGAAAATTTAACGCGCACAATATCGCTTCTATTTATCTATAATCTGATATTTGTTCTGCCGATGGTTTTGATTACACTGGGAATGTATTTTGGAATTAGGGCAAAGGGGCTGGAAAATTGGAGGCAGAAAAATACCCGAATTTTGCATCTTATAGCGGGTACCATAATGTTGTTTATCGGAGTATATTTGATATATACATGGATTTATTAATCATCTAATCATTAATTTAAATTTATAATTTTATAAAGCAGGATGAATTTTTTTAATTCATAGCTATAAAATTAGAAAATCATACAATCATATGGCGCATGAATTTACCGATCAAAATTTTGATCAAGAAGTTATAAAAAGCGACAAGCCGGTTTTAGTTGATTTTTGGGCTCCTTGGTGCGGTCCATGCCAAGTGATGATTCCGATTATGGATGAATTGTCTTCGGAGATGGGAGATAAGGTTAAAATTGGAAAAATAAATGTGGACGAAAATTCTGCTATCGCATCTGCTTATGGCGTAATGTCCATTCCTAGCATTAAAATTTTTGTAGGAGGGAAAGTGGTAAAAGAATTCGTAGGAGTGCAAAGCAAAGAATTATTAAAAGACGAATTAGGAAAGTTATAAAAATATGGAAAATAAAGTTTACGATTTGATAATTGTAGGAAGCGGAGTAGCAGGACTCACGGCTTCGATCTATGCTTCTCGTTATAGGCTGGATCATCTTATTTTCGGCGTAGAAACTGGCGGGCAAATGAATGAAATCCATAGCATTGAAAATTGGCCTGGAGAAATTTCTATTTCTGGCAGAGATCTCATTTCCAATATGGTGCAACAAGTGAATAATTTCGGAGTAGAGATTAGGAATGATTCCATCATGTCGGTTCAAAAAAATGCTGATGGTTTTTTTGAGATCGAAAGCTCTAAAGGCAAATATGCAGCCAAAGCCCTTATTATGGCCATGGGAACTAGCTATAAAAAAATGAATATTCCGGGAGAAAAAGAGCTTACCGGCAAAGGAGTTTCTTATTGCGCAACATGCGACGCTATGTTTTTCCGCAATAAGATCATCAGTGTTATCGGAGGCGGAAATTCAGCGGCTGTGGCGGCTATAAACCTTGCTGATTATGGAGAAAAGATATATCTCATTTATCGCGGAGAAAAGTTATCCGCCGAACCGATTTGGCTGGAAAAAATTGCCAGTAATCCGAAAATAGAAATTATTACGCAGACCAATGTAATTGAAATAAAAGGGGAGGCAAAAGTGGAAAAAATAATTTTAGACCGGCCTCATAACGATAAGACCTCCTTATCTGTAGACGGTGTTTTTATTGAAATCGGCAGTGAGCCTGGCGTAGAGCTGGTCAAGAAATTGGGAGTTGAAACTGATGAACAAAATTTCATTAAGGTTGGACCGGATCAAAGTACGAGCGTGTCAGGGATTTTTGCCGCTGGAGACATCACCACCGGTTCTAATAAATTCCGGCAGCTGATAACCGCCTCGGCTGAAGGGGCTCTTGCCGCTAATGGCGTTTACAAAAAAATAAAGTTATAAAAATATGAATTCGATTGAACTCTCAAAAAAGATCGGGGGTAAGATAGAAGTTAATTCAAAAATTAAATTAAGCAAAGATAATTTAGCTGTTTTGTATACTCCGGGAGTGGCGGATGTTTGCAATGCGATAGCAAAAAATAAAAAACTTTCTTTCGAATACACTATTAGGAAAAACAGCGTGGCAGTCATTTCTGACGGTTCGGCTGTCTTAGGGCTTGGGAATATCGGACCGGAAGCCGGATTGCCTGTAATGGAAGGCAAAGCATTGCTTTTCAAAGAATTAGGAGGAGTGGATGCTTTTCCCATCGTTCTGGCTACCCAAGACACTGAAGAAATTATAAAAACCATAAAATTTCTAGAACCTACATTTGGAGGCATAAATATCGAAGATATCTCCGCTCCCAGATGCTTTGAAATAGAAGAGAGATTAAAAAGGGAATTGTCTATTCCGGTCTTTCATGATGACCAACATGGAACTGCCATCATAGTTTTGGCAGGACTAATTAATTCCCTAAAGGTCGTTAAAAAAGATATAAAAAAAGTGAAAATTGTTATTTCTGGAGCCGGAGCAGCCGGAGTGGCTATCACTAAATTGCTTATAAGATATGGAGCTAAGAATATCGTTGTGGTAGATAGCAGGGGGATAATTTTTAAAAATAGGGATGGCGGATTGAATTCTTCAAAAATGGAAATATCATCCATAACCAATCGCTACAATATTCAAGGCACGATAGAGCATGCTTTGGAGGGAGCTGATGTTTTTATCGGCGTTTCTGCGCCGAATATTTTAAATTCGGTGCATATTTCCAAAATGAATGCCGATGCCATCGTATTTTCCATGTCTAACCCTGTTCCGGAAATCATGCCCGAAGAAGCTAAGAAAGGAGGAGCGAAAATAGTGGCTACCGGAAGATCGGATTATGCCAATCAGCTCAACAACGTTTTGGTTTTTCCAGGCGTTTTTCGAGGAGCATTGGACAATGGAATAAAAAAAATAACTTATGCTCATAAATTAGCGGCAGCTTGTGCTATTGCTGATTTGATAAAAAAGCCAACAGTTGATATGATAGTACCAGAAGCGCTTGATCCACGCGTAGCAAAAGCGGTGGCGACGGTGTTTAAAAAATAATTTTATAAATTATCAATTTGGCGAATCAATATCCGCATATAAAACTGGTAGTTTATAGAAAAAATAAATATGAAAATTCATAAAAAAACAATCAATATAAAAAGCACGACCCAGGTAGAGTTTATCGACATAACCGATAGGGTAAGCGAGGTGGTTGAAGATTCCGGAGTGAGAACGGGGCAAGTCCTCATCTATTCTCCCCATACTTCGGCAAGCGTGATCATCAATCATAATGAATCCATGCTCATTCAAGATTTTATGAGAGTTCTCTATAGGCTGGTTCCTATTAATGACAAATATTCCCATGATATATTCGAGCTTAATAATAACAATAAGTCAGATGGACGGAGCAACGGGCATTCCCATTGTAAAAGCATGCTTTTAGGGGTAAGTGAGACTGTTCCGGTAGAAAAAGGAAAAATTATTTTAACAGAAAAGCAGAGTGTTTTTTTAGTCGAGTTTGACGGGGCGAGAACAAGAGATGTAATTATTCAGATCATTGGAATGTAATAAAAATATGAGTAAATTGGTAAACGATTTAATTAAAGATGGCTACCTAAAGAATGATTTGATTATTGACGCGCTTGAACATATTGATAGGATAGAATTTGTCCCGCCTGAACTGGAGCTTTTGGTGAGTGCCGATGTAGCTTTGCCTATCGGGTATGGGCAGACAATTCCCAAGCCGATCGTTATAGCTTTGATGCTGGAACTTCTGGATCCTTGCAAGGGACAAAAAGTATTAGACGTTGGAAGCGGTGCTGGATGGACCACATCCCTCTTGTCTAAAATAGTCGGAGAAAATGGAAAAGTCATATCTATGGAAAGAATAAAATCTCTTTCCGATTTTGCCAGGGGCAACGCTGACAAATTTGACTTTGTAAAAAAGGGAATCGCGGAATTTTATGTCGGAGATGTGAAAGAAGGTTTTTTGCAGGACGCTCCTTATGACAGAATCTTAGTATCTCCTTCTGTGACTGATGAAATACCGCAAAGCCTTAAGGATCAGCTTAAAGTGGGAGGGAAAATGGTGATACCAATCGGCAACACCATTGTCTACTTGGAAAGAGAAGGCGAAAAAGAGTTTTTTAAAGAAGAATTTCCGGGATTTGATTTTGTTCCATTTATTCTTAATTAGTTCCTGTTATGAGAAAAAAATTTTTATCAGGCTTTTTGTTTTTTTTAATTGCGCTTTGCGCAGCCTTTTTTTATTTTCGTGCGCAG
The DNA here is from genome assembly GCA_003543115.1 of Candidatus Moraniibacteriota bacterium. Classification (GTDB taxonomy): domain Bacteria; phylum Patescibacteriota; class Minisyncoccia; order Moranbacterales; family UBA2206; genus UBA8518. Next base: position 43,013 of record DPJH01000038.1, on the reverse strand, counting down.
ATATATTTTTCACAGGGAGATAAAAAACAAAACGTTCTTTTTAAGATAGAGAAAGGAGAGAGCAAGGATGAAATCGGAGAAAATCTCTCAAAAAAAGGGATCATCAAAAACAAATTATATTTTTTAGCATACTTTGCGATTAAGCGAGAAACGAAATCAATCTATCCCGGAGAATATCTAATAAATGGAAATATGACTATTCCTGAATTGGCAACTGTCATTACCAATCCAAAAAAGATCTATGAAAAAGTTTTATTCAAAGAAGGATGGACAGCCAAGATTATGGCAGAGGAATTGGAGTCGCATGGATTTTCCGGCAAGGATTTTTTAGATGTCGTCAATAATCCATCAAAAGAGACGATCTCCCAATTTAAAGTTTTAAAAGACAAACCGCAAGACGCTTCATTGGAAGGATATCTCTTTCCTGATACTTATTATTTTTCCAAGGAAGCCACAGCGGAGGGCATTATCAAGAAAATTCTTAATAATACCGAAGAAAAAATGGATGATAGTTTGATATCGGATATAGAAAAAAATAGAAAAACGATTTTTGAAACTATTGTTTTAGCAAGTATTGTGGAGAAGGAAATGGCAAGAGCATCAGAAGCTAAGCTAATTGCCGGTGTTTTTCAAAATCGCTTAGATAATGATATGCTCCTTCAAAGCGATGCCCCCCTAACTTATATTTTGGGAGACAAAGAAGATCAGCATAGCTTGAAAGACTTGGATCTGGATTCTCCTTATAATACCTATAAAAATAAGGGCCTTCCTCCAGGACCTATTTCAAATCCTGGAATGGATGCTATTTTGGCTGCTATAAATCCTGAAAAAAGCGATTATCACTTTTTCTTGACAGCTAAGGAGGAGGGGAAGTTAACGACTATTTTTTCAAAAACATTCGAAGAGCATGTTGCCAATAGAAAAAAATACGGATTGTAGATTGTTAGGAATATTTATTGTTTCAACAAGCATCCGATTAAAAATGAGTATTTTTTGACCAAGTGCTTGTTTTACTTTTGCCATTTTCTGTAATATTATTTATCTATGGCAAGAAACAAGAAAAAACGGGTAATTGTAGGCATGTCATCTGGAGTGGATTCTTCCGTGGCAGCAGCTCTTCTCAAAAAACAAGGCTATGATGTCGTGGGAGTTTTTATGCATTTTTGGAAGGAACCGGCAGAAAATAGTCTGGTGGAGAACAAATGCTGTTCTTTGGAGTCATTGGAAGATGCAAGAAAGGTCTGTCAAATCCTAGATATTCCCCTCTACACTGCCAATGCTCAGAAGGAATTTAAAAAAGAAGTAGTCGACTATTTTTTGAGAGAATATGCAGCTGGAAGAACGCCTAATCCATGCGTGGCTTGCAATGAATATATTAAGTTCAATGTTCTTTTGAAAAAAATGCTGGAAATGGAAGGCGGCTACATCGCTTCAGGACATTATGCTTGTTTGAAAGAAACAAAAGATAAAAATAATAAGATCACTTGTCACTTATTTTGCGGCAAGGACAAAGAAAAGGATCAGTCATATTTTTTGTATAATTTCAATCAGAAGCAATTGTCTAAAATTCTTTTTCCTGTGGGAGAATATGAAAAACACGAAATCAGAAAAATCGCCAAAGAGATGGGACTTCCGGTTTTTGACAAAGATGATTCGCAAGGGCTTTGTTTCACTCCGGAAAAATATCCGGAGAATTTTCTTCGAAGAAATCTCAGTTTGGAGAAAGGAAAGATTATAAATACCGAAGGAAAAATATTAGGCAAGCATGATGGGTTGCCTCTCTATACCATAGGGCAAAGAAGAGGAATAAACATCGGAGGAGATGGTCCCTATTATGTGGTTGATAAAAATTTGAAAAAAAATGTTCTAATAGTGACTAACAATGAAAAGGATCCGGCTCTCGTTCGCAAAGATATGGATGTGGAAAGGGTGAATTGGATAGTGTCCGAACCGAAATTGCCGTGCGAAATTATGATAAAAACAAGATATCGCCATTCTATGGTTTCTGCTATAATAAAATCAGGATACGGACATTCATACAAAATTAGATTCAATGAACCGCAAAGGGCCATTTCTCCCGGACAATCAGCCGTTTTCTACACATCAGAAGGAGAAATGATAGGCGGAGGAAGAATTAAAAATTAAAAATAAATATATGTATTCAAGCAATTTAGGATCTGATCAGGCAGATCTGGATGGACAAGAAAGGCACAGAAAAATATCAGATATTCAAAGGGAAATTCTGATGATAGAGTCAGATTTAGGCAAGCTTCAGAGCCAAAAAAATGTTTTAGATGCGGAAGAGAGGAAATGCAAAAAAGATATGGACAGGTTGCGCGTGGAAATGCAGGAGAAAGAAAATAAAATAAAAGTCGTGGAAAGAAATATTGATATGGCTCGCGAAGAGCTGATGCGCCTAAAAAAGAAACTGAACATTGTATAATTTTTTTACATTCAAAAAAATGTCAATTTATAAATTTGAAGAGACAGTCAGAAAAATAGCCCAGGAAAGAGGAGTGGAAATTATCGGTTCTAATGATAGAGCGGTATGGCAGATAAAAAAAGACTTGGAAAACAAGAAAATAACCCCTGATGAAGTGCCGGAAAAATTGAAGGAACAAAAAGATTTCCGTTTGAAATTTTCCAGGGATGACTTCGAAGCTGTCGTAAGAGCTATAAAATAACCATAGAAATAAAAAAATTATGAATGCTAGAGAGATACGTCAAAAATATTTAGAATTTTTTAAATCAAAGGGGCATGCGATTATTCCTTCGGCTTCAGTGGTGCCTGAAAACGATCCAACCGTGCTTTTTACGACTGCCGGCATGCATCCATTGGTGCCATATCTCATGGGCGAGGCTCATCCGCAAGGGGAAAGATTGGCTGATAGCCAGAAATGCATCCGCACCGGAGACATTGATGATGTGGGAGACAACCGCCATCTGACTTTTTTTGAAATGTTGGGCAATTGGTCTTTGGGAGACTATTTCAAAAAAGAAGCTATTGAGTGGAGTTTCGAATTTTTGACTGATGAAAAATGGTTGGGACTGGATCCGAAAAGAATCTACGTCACTGTTTTTGCGGGAGATGAAAATTCACCGGTAGACAGTGAATCGATTGAAACCTGGAAAGAACAATATGGAAAGGTGGGAATTGAGGCGGGAGTTTGCGGTGAAGGAGAAAAAGCTCAAGCTGATTCCAGAATTTTTCTTTTGGGTGCTAAGGATAATTGGTGGGGACCGGCTGGAGAGACTGGACCATGCGGACCGTGCAGTGAAATGTTTTATGATGTGCGACCAGGGGAGGGCGCATTGACCGGGAAAACTCATGAAGAATGGGTGGATGAATTTCGCATCATGGAAATCTGGAATGATGTGTTCATGGAATTCAATAAGGTTGCTCCTGGAAAATTTGAAAAAATGGTACAACAAAATGTAGATACGGGAATGGGATTGGAAAGGACCATTACAGTTCTAACTGGCAAAGAAAATGTTTTTGACACCGATTTGTTTTTGCCGATTATTTCTAGAATCGAAGAATTGTCCGGGAAGAAATATTTTTTTACAAAAGGTGATTTGGGATTTGAAGAAATGCCAGACTGTTGGGTTCAGGATATGCGTTCTATGAGAATTATCGCTGATCATATCAAAGCCAGCGTTTTCATTATTGCGGATGGAATCGAGCCTTCAAACACAGAACGCGGTTATGTGCTTCGCCGTTTGATCCGACGCGCGATTCGCCAAGGACATCTTTTGGGAATCAAGGATAATTTTACAATTGAAATTGCCAAAGTAGTGCAAGAAATGTACGGCGATGTTTATCCAGAAATCTTGCAAGAAAAAGTTTTAGCAGAATTGGAAAAGGAGGAGGAGAAGTTTAGGAAGACTCTGGAGAATGGATTGAAAGAATTTGAAAAATACATGAGTAACCCAGAGGGTAATTATATAACTAGAAAAGTTGGTGATGAAATACAAAAGGCAAGTTTATATCCAAATGATGATACTGCCAGTATGATGTTTAATTTATACCAGACTTATGGGTTTCCTATAGAAATGGTCTTTGAGGAGTTGAAAAAATCTGGAGTGGATATAGATAGTGATAAAAGAATTAAGATTGAAAATAAATTTAGTAATCTCCTACAGAAACATCAAGATTTATCTCGCACAGCTTCGGCTGGAATGTTCAAGGGAGGATTGGCTGACAGCAAAGAAGAAACAACTCAGCTTCATACCGCGGCTCATTTGATGCTGGCCGGACTTCGAAAGGTTTTAGGTGATCATGTACATCAAAAAGGCTCCAATATTAATGGCGAGAGACTTCGTTTTGATTTTTCCCATCCCGAAAAAATGACCGATGAACAAAAAAAACAAGTGGAAGAATTTGTTAACGTTGCAATCCAAGCTAAGGTGCCGGTTGAGATGAAAGAAATGACACTGGAAGAAGCTCGCGCCCAAGGAGCGGAAGGGGCTTTTGAAAACAAATATGGCGAGATCGTGAAGGTCTACAAGATCGAAGGATTTTCCAATGAAATCTGCGGCGGTCCGCACGTGGCGAACACAGGAGATATTAAAGGAGTTTTCAAAATCAAAAAAGAAGAGAGTTCTTCGGCTGGCGTGCGAAGAATTAAAGCGGTTATTGAATAGATATATTATTTAAATTATTGAGATATGAGCAATTCAGTTGAAAATTCTATTGCTTCTAATGAACTGAAAAAGGAAAAAATTAAAGAACCTCAAGAAACAGAAAATAATTCTATTGCCCCTAAAGAGAATGGAAAATCTGCTGTTTTTAAGGATAAAGAATTGCACCGAGAAGATCCGCAAGACATTTATAGGAAGCTTAGCGCGGAATTGATTGAAAAGTACGGACGTGATAAAGTTATTAATCTTGCCACCAAAGAAGACGGAAACATATTTCCTTGTGAAATAAGCAGGGAAGTGCGGGAAATTATTACTGATCCCAGGGATTGGGCGATTTACTATAGGCTCGCCCAAGCCTGGCATGAGATGGAAAAAGGCGAAAAATATGTAAAGCCCGAAGGTCATCCCCACACGTTGTTCCAATTGGAGAAAGATTCCAAAAAACCTGAAATTATTATTGCTGATCAATCAGCAAGAGAAAAATATAAAGAGAATTGGCCGTATAAAAGTTTTTCTTTTGAAGAATGGGAAGCGAATGGATTTTTGATTACTAAAGAAGGATTGCCGTCAAAACTTGAAAGGAAGTTTTATGAACTGGTCCGATCAGATGAATTCAAAGAATGGTTTGGTGATTGGGAAAATGGCGACGGTGAAGCGAACAATATGGTAGACGGGGACACGGGCGAGCCGCAAGCTTTTTATCGCGGAGATAAATCGCGTTTCAAGCCAGGCTTTATCGTTTTGGACGATTATGATCGTACTCTAGACGAAAGAAAATTAGTTAATGAACAGGGAGAGGATATTTCTCCTTTCACTAATGAAGGGATGAAGGCTCTGTCAAGACGGCAGGGAGTGTTTTTTACTGATAATAAAGAAGTTGCAGTGAGTTACGGAGTGGATATAAATGCCGATACATTAGGAAAGGCAGGTCTGGAGTCGGAGAAGGATCACCCGGAAACATTCTCAAAATTAAAAAATTGGCTCGAATCTTTTGCGGATAATCATCCGTCTTTTTGGAAAGATATTACGAGAAATATTTTGGATTATAGCCCGGAAGTGGAAAAAGATGAATACAAATACCGTTTTCATGATATGTGCCGGGAAGCGCGCATTTTTGGGAAAGGCGAGGATGATTTGTGGGATGAAATAACTGCTCAGAGGAGGCACGAGAAACCCAGCCACTATATGGATCTATTCGTCAAATCAGGAAATTTTGAGCGATTGATGGAGGGATTTAATTTATATGTTCTTGGTGAGCATTCCGCTTTTTTAAAAAGAAATCCAGGAAATAATAATTGGCATAAGCCGGAATGGATGTTGCAGTTTAGAAAATTACGATTGGATTATCTCACAGAGCCTTTGGCTCTTTCGACTGTTTTTATCCGATCTAAAAATCCTAAAATAGAAACCAGAATTGATGTGACTGAAAGAGCTGATGTGCATTGGGCGCGAAGAGATGGTCATGATTCATTTATTAATAAAGAGGGAGTTGGGGGAATCAAATGGGCGGATGAAATAGTTGTGTATGATTTGAAAAATATTTGGGTAGCGGATAAACGTGAATTGATTGATGAAGCCAAAAAAGATTTTTTTCAAAGTCGGATTCTATAAATTTTGATAATCAGTTTGTATAATAATTAAGAAAGAAGAAAGTTCAAGCAGTGGGGTGAAGAGCATTGAAGCGGTTACTGAGTAAAATTATCTGTAGTTGATGACTTTTGGCTTACAACAAAATTAAAAGATTCCATAGAATATTTTTTTGCTAAAATACATAATTTATTTTATAATAAAACCGTAAACAAAAATAAAAAAGTTTAGTTTGTAATGGGAATTTTTTCTAAAATTTTGGGCAGCCACGGTATATCATCAGATCATATACTTTCTCTTGATATTGGAACAGAGGTGGTAAAAGCGCTTATTTTCAAGATTGATAAAGAAACTGGCAATGGAGTTGTGACCGGAGTTGGGCGATCAAGGCAGAGATTGGGAGATATGCAAAGTGGAGCGGTTTCTGACATTGCCGGGGTAATTGAAAATTCACGAAAGGCCATTCAGGCAGCCAAGCTTATGGCTGGGGTGAAAAAAGTGGAAAAGGCCATTGTCGGAATTGCAGGAGAGCTGGTCAAAGGAACAACCACTACTGTGCATTATGAAAGAATAAAGCCGGAAATACGCATTGATTTGCCAGAGTTGAAAAACATCATTCAAAAAGTCCAATGGAAAGCCTTTGATCGCATCCGCCAACAATTGGCTTGGGAAACAGGACACAGCGAAATTGAAGTGAAGCTTATCAACGCAGCTATTGTGGATGTGCGAATCGATGGCTATCGCGTAACCAATCCGGTGGGATTTCAGGGAAGAGATGTTTCAATATCTGTTTTTAACGCCTATGCTCCCATGGTTCATTTAGGAGCCTTGCAATCTATTGCGGAGGAATTGAAATTGGAACTTTTGAGCATTGCTGCGGAGCCGTATGCAGTTGCCAGATCCATGGGAATAGAAGATGCGTTGGATTTCAATGCTGTTTTTATAGACATCGGAGGCGGAACCACTGATATTGCAGTAGTGAGAAATGGAGGATTGGAAGGAACAAAAATGTTTGCTTTGGGCGGGCGAGCTTTTACAAAGAGATTGGCTCAGGAGCTGGGCATAACTTTTGAAGAAGCCGAAATTCTAAAAATAAAGTATGCAGAAGGAAGATTAGGCAAAGATGTCACTATCAAGATTGAAAAAATGTTAAGCGATGATTGCGCAGTTTGGCTTTCTGGAGTAGAATTGTCTCTAGCTGAATTTGCACAATCCGATGTCTTGCCATCCAGATTTTTCTTGTGTGGCGGCGGATCAGGCCTTCCAGGAATCAAAAAAGCTCTTCTTGGACCTAAGTGGACAAAAAATTTGCCTTTTGCTAAAATGCCACAAGTCAGCTTCTTGCAGCCAAAGGATGTAGTGAATATAATTGATGCAACCGGACAATTGCGAGATCCGCAAGATATAACTCCAATGGGACTGGCTAATTTGGCGCTTGATTTGGCTGGGGAGGAAAAAGTGATGGCAGGCATATTGAGGCGAGCAGTGAAAATGATACAAAAATAAAACGCCGATTCATTAAAATGAAAAGGCAGATGGATTTGAATACATTCAATTTATAATTAGCGATATTCGCATATATGCATCAAACATTCTATATTGACATAGATGAAGAAATAACCTCTATCGTAGATAGATTGAGAAAGTCTAAATCTAAAGAGGTGATTATAGTTGTTCCAAAAAGAGCGATCCTTATCCAAAGCATCGTTAATTTGAAATTGCTGAAAAAAGAGGCAGACAATTTCAAAAAAGAACTCATTATAGTTACACAAGATAAATTAGGAAAGATGCTCATTGAAAAAGCCGGTATTGAAGTGGAACAAAAACTGGATGATATTGACGGATGGGAGATTGATGAGATGGACAATTTTGATAAGGGAGGCGTGAATATGGATTTAGCTAACGGCATTGTGAATGAAAATATAGGAAAAAGTAAAAAGAATTTTGATAAGATAGGATCAACCGGGTATTATCAGTCGGAATCAGTTGGTTTGATGGCAGGATTAGATGCGTATCCTGAAAAAAGAAATCAAGAAATTCCTGAGGAATCCGAAGAGAAGATTTTAAATAAAGAATTGGTGACTGATGTGAGCACGGAATTAAAAAAACAACAACCTTCGTTTAGGAAAAACAATGCCAAGAGCGGTTTTTTCGCTCCTATGGATATGATCAGGAATGTAGAAATTGTAGAAAAGAATTCTCAAGAGATGAGTTTTAACAAAAAAATGGAAAAAAATACTTCCAAGGAACCATTCAAACAAGAGCCCCTAGAAGATCTGGAATTGGCAAGCGAAGATGAATTTTCCGGAGATAAAGAAGAAAAGATAGAAAGAGTAGGTAGGTTTTTTGAAAACAGAAAGTCCAGCAATAGCCATGAAGATGAGTACAGAAGCGTCAATGTGGGAAGTAAAATCGGCAAATACTTCTTCATGTTCAGCTTGGTCGCTATTTTGGCTATTATGGGCTTAGCTGCTTATCTATTCCTGCCTAAAGCTTCCATTAATGTTTCTGTAAAAAGCAAAACCCAATCAATAGAAGCTCAGATAGATGGAAATACCAATGCTAGAGAGGTTGATGTGGTAAATGAAGTTATTCCAGTTAAGGCGGTCACTCTTACAGATGAAATATCTAAGAGCTATGAGACGACAGGATCTAAAGATTCTTCCAACCAAAAAGCCAAAGGAACCATTACAATCTACAATGAATTCAGCACCAGCCCTCAGCCATTGGTAGCAACCACAAGATTTGAAAGCACGGATAAAAAAGTTTTTAGACTGGTTAGCTCGGTTACGGTTCCCGGAATGGAAAAAGTGGGCAGTGAAAACAAGCCTGGTGCCATTGAGGCGGAAGTTATAGCTGACGAATCCGGAGAGGAATATAACATAGAGCCCGGCTCTTTCAGTATTCCGGGATTTGAAAGCAGCGGCAGTGAAAAATTCACAAAAATTTATGCTAAATCCTTTAAGGCCATGATCGGCGGGGGAAAAGGCAGTCAGAAGGTGAAAATTGTATCGGATGAAGATATACGTTCTGCAAAAAGCAAGGCTTTGCAAGAACTCAAGACGGCAATTATCCAGAAGCTGAAAGATTCAGTAGGAAAAGAATATACATTCTTGGATGATGCAATAGGTATTGATGATGCAGTCTATACTCAGACGAAGTCTTCAGGAGACATAGCGGACAATTTCTCAATAACGGTAAAAGCTAGGGCAAATGCAATTGTTTTTAAAGAGAGTGATATTAAGGTTATAGTTTCAAATTCTATTAGCAAGAAAGGAGAGAAAGATGCTAATATTCCTGATAATTTGATTAAATTGGATTTTGGCAAAGCAGACGTCGATTTTAAGCAAGGAAGCATTGTTATTAGGGTGCATGCCACGGGAAGCATTATTCCGGAGATCAATTTGGAAAAAATGAAAGAAGATTTATTGGGGAAGAATGAGAATGAAATTGAGCCGTATATAAAAGAACGCTCTAATAATATTGAAAAGATAGAAGTGATATATTGGCCATCTTTCATGACCGGAAAAATACCGGCATATGGAAGTCGAGTGGATATTACTCTTGACCAGCAAATGAAATCGATATAAAATGAACACAAGGCTATAAAGCTAATATTTTTTTGCATATGGCTTCTAAGTGAATGGATGGGGTTGACAAGAATTGATTATATAGTTAAGATAATAGAAGCTGTTAAAAAAACACATAAATTTTTCAAAATAGAGGGAATGAAATGCATGAATTAGGATTGATTTTTATTCCTGGAGGTAATTTTTTGCCCCAGGATAATCTCCGTCTATTTTTTTGTTTATGGTTTTTTTCTATCTATCATTAAGATAGTCAAATATAAAATATGGAAAGCAACAAAGAGTTAGTCAAATTAGAGGGTGTTGTTGAAGAAAATTTGCCCAGCACGACCTTTAAAGTAAAATTGGATAATGGGCATGTAGTGTTGGCTCATATTTCTGGAAGAATGAGAGTCAATTATATCAGGCTTCTTCCTGGCGATAGGGTTCTAATCGAAATGAGTCCTTATGACCTAACTAAAGGCAGAATAATTCAAAGATTAAAATAATATGAAAGTACGAGCATCAGTTAAAAAAATTTGCGACAAGTGTAAGATAGTGAAACGAAAAGGTGTTATTTTTGTGATCTGTGTTACTCCAAAGCATAAACAAAGACAAGGCTAATATAAACTTTGTAGTTTATGGTTGGCAGTTTGTAGAATCTTTTAGGTTTTTACATGTTGCTGCTAATTGATAACTATTAGTCACTAACTAAGAGCTAAAAACTAAGAACTAAAAATATGTTAAGAATTGCTGGAGTAAATATCCCTGATGAAAAAAGAATAGAAATTTCTCTTACTTACATCTATGGAATAGGTCCGAGTTTGGCGTCAAAAATTCTAGACGAAGTGGGAGTGTCAAAGCAAGTTAGAACCAAGGATCTTACAGAAGAGCAGGGAAATAAGATCAGAGAGCATGTAGAGAAAAGCTTACGCGTGGAGGGAGAACTCAAGCATGAAGTGAGAACCAATATCAAAAGATTGAAAGAAGTCGGTTGTTATAGAGGGGCTAGACATCAGAAAGGACTTCCAGTGCGGGGACAGAGGACAAAAACAAACAATCGAACAGTAAGAGGAAACGTCAGACGCACCATGGGAAGCGGAAGGGTTAAGACTGAAAAAACTTAAAATATGAAGGTAGTTTGTAGTTGGTTATTGATGAAAATATCAAATTTCCTACGAAAACTGCTAACTGCTAACTAAGAACTAAGAATTAAAAAATGACTGAAGAAAAAGTTACAACTGAAGAAATTAAAGATGCTAAGAGTGATTCTGCGGAAGAATTAAAATCAGCATCGGCTGCAAACGAGGTGAAGGAACCTGTTGCCAAGCAAGGCAAGAGCAAAAAGGTCAAGAAGCAAATAATGAAAGGAAGAGCTACTGTGAAATGCACTTATAATAATACGATTGTAAGCATCGCTGATATTAACGGAGCTATTCTGGGATGGGCTTCTTCCGGAATGATGGGATTTAAGGGTGCAAAAAAAGCTACTCCATATGCAGCTACTCAAGTTGTAGCCAATGTTTCAGAAAAAGTTAAAAAATATGGCATCCAGGAATTAGAGGTTTTTGTAAAAGGAGTTGGAAGCGGAAGAGAAGCTTCGGTAAGAGCCTTGTCGAATAATGGATTTGACTTGCTTCTTATCAAGGATATCACTCCTATTCCGCACAACGGATGTCGACCGAAGAAACCAAGAAGAATATAGCTAAAAAAGTTTGTAGTTTGTAGTTTGTAGTTGGTAGAAATGCCAATTTACCAGATGAAAGACTGCCGACTATTAACTAAAAACTATTAACTAAGAACTAAGAATTAAAATATGGCTAGGGATACAGAAGCAAAATGTAGAAAATGCAGAAGAGCGGGTGAAAAACTTTTTCTTAAAGGTGATCGTTGCAATACTGCGAAATGCGGTGTAGTTAGACGTGCTTATGCGCCCGGAGTACACGGAAAGAAAGTTTCTCGCGGACAAAGCGAATATGGCATTCAGCTTTCTGCCAAACAAAAAGTTAAACGTATTTATGGAATTTTAGAAAGACAATTCAGAAAACATTTTGATGAGGTAGCTGGAAAAGAAGGAATAACCGGAGACTTGCTGCTTGCTCGATTGGAAATGAGATTGGATTCAATCGTTTACCGCTGCGGACTTGCTTCTTCAAGGACCCAATCCAGACAAATTGTCAATCATGGACTAATAAGCGTCAATGGAAAGAAAGTAACCATTCCTTCCTATGAAGTAAAAGTAGGAGATACAATCTCTATCAATTCTACTAAGGCAGAAAAAAACTATTTTAAAAATTTAGATGAAGCTCTTCGAAATAAAAAAGATTTTCCATCTTGGATCAGTTTTGACACTGCAAAAAAGGAAGGGAAAGTTACGACTGTGCCAGCCAGGGATGAAATCGGAATTAATGTAGATGCTCAAATTATTGTTGAATATTACTCAAGATAAGCATTTTTCTTAACTTATAATAATAGATCTTCGCTTTGAGTGAAGACGAATCAAAAAAATATGCAATCAATAACACTTCCTCAGAAACCAAAGTTTACTATGCTTGATGAAAAAACAGGCAAGTTTGAAATTGAAGGATGTTATCCTGGATATGGAACTACTTTAGGTAACGCCTTAAGAAGAGTGCTTCTATCTTCGCTTCCCGGCTCAGCGATCACTTCAGTTAAAATTAAAGGAGCAACACATGAATTTTCCACTATTCCCAATGTCTTAGAAGACGTTATTCAAATTATTTTAAATTTAAAGCAAGTTAGATTCAAGTCATATAATGAAGAGCCAACGAAAATATCCTTGAAAGTTAAGGGAGAAAAAGTTGTGACAGCCGGTATGATAGAATGTCCGACTGGCGTTGAAGTTGTTACGAAAGACGCAGTTATTGCGACCATAACTAGCGCGAAAGGAGAGCTGGATATGGAGCTGGAAATCAGCAATGGGATTGGTTATGTTCCTGTGGAGCAGCAAGAGCGAGGAGAAAAAGAAATTGGAGTTATCGCTGTTGATGCTATTTATACTCCGATAAAGAGAGTTAACTACGATGTGGCGAATATGCGCGTAGGAAAGAAAACTGATTACGAAAAAATCACTCTTGAAATCGTAACTGATGGAAGCGTTGAACCGAAAGAGGCTTTCGCTAAGGCAGTCAAAATTCTGGTGGATCAATTTTCAGTTTTTACAGATGTAGAAAAAGAGGAGAAGCAAGAAGCTGGTGTTGAAGAAAAACAAGTGATGATGGAAAAAGAAAAAGAAAAGGTTGAAGAAAAAAAGGACAGTACGGGAGAGATTGAAATAACAGAATTAAAAAATATCTCCACCAGAACAATGAATGTTTTGGAATCAAATAAGATCGCTACAGTAGGGGATATCATCAAAATGACCGAAGCTGAACTTACCGAACTTGAAGGGATGGGAGCTAAAGGAGTAAAGGAAGTTAAAAAAGCTATCGGAGATTTTGGAGTAAATTTAAGGCAAGAGAAATAAGCGCAAAGCAAATACGAATTATATGCGAATCTGAACAAGAGGTTTTCGGATGATAATTCGGATATAATTATAATAAAATTAGTATATGAAGCATCTACAAAAAGGAAGAAAATTAGGCAGGGTTAGAAACCAAAGAACAGCTTTGTTTCGAACGCTTTTGGGAAGTTTGATTATGAAAGAAAAAATCAAAACCACTGAAGCTAAAGCTAAAGAAATGAAAGCGAAGATCGATAAAATTATCAACAAGGCTAAGCTAGTAAAACAGGAAGAAAAAGCAGTGGCTGTTATGCGTGATTTACGGGTGAAAATTCCTTTGATGGCTGTCAAGAAAATTACAGGTGATTTTTTGGATAAATTTTCCAAAAGAAATAGCGGTTATACTCGAATTATAAAGCTAGCGCCAAGAAAAGGCGATGCTGCAAAGATTGCGATTATAGAATTTGTAGACTAATATTCCTCAAGTAAAAAATATAAGGACCTGGTATCAATTCAAAATAATTAACTGGAATTGGTGAGTGGGCAAAATTTATGAGCAAAGCAAAGCAAACAATCCAAAGAAAATATCATTTATTCGATGCTAAAGACAAGGCATTGGGAAGAATGGCTACTGAAATAGCGCTTATTTTGAGAGGGAAAAACAAAATTGATTTTACTCCCAATATTGATGCAGGTGATTTCGTGGTGGTTATCAACACGGACGCGCTTCAGGTGACTGGAAATAAGATGGAAGGGAAGGTATATAATCACTATAGCGGATATCCGGGAGGAATGACATCTATAAAATTAAAAGATCAAATCAAAAAAGATTCCAGAAAAGCTGTTGAAAGCGCTGTTTATGGGATGCTTTGCAAAAACAAATTGAGAGATAAGATGATGACCAGATTGCTTCTCTATGCCAATGATCAGCATAAGCATAAAATTGAAGTGACACATTAATAATTTTTTTTTAGATATTTATAAACCACATTTTCTGTAATAATTATGACGACAAAAAAAACCACAACTACTAAGACGGTAAAGAAAAAAGCTCCTGCAAAAGAAGCCAAGGTTAAAGTTGCCAAGGAGGCAAAAAAGGAGGTAAAAAAAGAAATTAAAAAAGAAGTGAAAAAACCAACAAAGACCGAGAAGAAAGAAGCTGCGGTTAGAAGTGTGGAAGTGGAATTTTCAGGAAAATATTTTTATGCTGTTGGGAAAAGAAAGACTTCTATCGCTCAAGTAAGAATTTATGAAATTGCGAAAGAAGCTAAGGGAATTGTTGTTAACGGAAAAGATGTAAAAGAATATTTTACTATTGAAAGGCACTCAGAACTTGTGAAAGCCCCGCTTGTTACTGTTGGAATGGCAGAAAAGTTCGATGTTTCTGTAAAAGTTTGTGGTGGAGGAGTGATGGGTCAAGCTGAGGCTGCAAGATTGGGAGTGGCAAGAGCGCTTGTAATATATGATGAAAACCTGAAGAAGACGTTGAAAGACGTGGGATATCTAACCAGAAATGCAAGAGTGGTGGAAAGAAAGAAACCAGGAAAAAGAAAAGCTCGAAGATCTCCACAGTGGGCGAAAAGATAGTAATCTTTTTGACCAATGTGAGCTATTTTATATAGAAAAACCGCTTCATTGAATGGAGCGGTTTTTGATTTTAGGGTGAAATGTGCCATAATGTAAACAAAAGACCAGTTTAAAAAATTTAAAATAATTTATATGAGAAAAAATATGTTTGTGAGAATCTTTTCTTCGGTGGGCATATTTTTGTTAGGATGGAATATACTCATTCTTCCAGCTTCTGCCAGAAACAGAGAAGAGATTTATGACTGGTATATCAAAGATTTTGATTCCGAGATTTTAGTCAATAGGGATTCCAGTTTGGAGATTACGGAAACCATCCTGGCTGATTGCGGCAATGTCCCGGATAAGCATGGAATTTTCAGAATTTTGCCTATGGAAGTAGATATCGATGGAAGGGGAAAAGTTAAGACGCCGGTTGATCTGGTTAGTATAAAAGATCTGGAAGGTAATGATTATGAATATAGCGAATCGACTAATTTCTCCGACAAAACGATTACTTGGAAAATAGGCGATCCTAATAAGACGGTACAAGGCGAAAATACCTATATTATCAAATATAAAGTGAAAAACGCCATTCGCTTTTGGAATAATGATTTTGATGAGCTGTATTGGAATTTAACTGGAAATTTTTGGGATTTGGAAATTGATAATGCCCATGTGGAACTGATTTTTCCCGAAGAAGTGAATCAGGAAAATGTAAAAGTGGACATGTATTCAGGATATTCGGGAGAAAAAGAGAACGCATCAGCTGATTTTAGATGGAGAGAAAAGAATGTTTTAGAAATAGATTCAATCTATATGCTGTCCAAAAGGCAGGGCATTACGGCGTCAGTGGCTTTTCCTAAAAATATTTTTGTTCTATATCAGCCAAGTTTTTGGGAAGCCTATGGCATGTATCTTTTTTTGATAGTTCCGATGATCATATTTTTTGTTTGTTTTCGGCTTTGGAAAAAATATGGCGATGACCCGGAAATTGATAGGACAGTGATTGCGGAATATGAGCCGCCGAAAGATATGTCTCCATTAGAGATGGGCCTTTTAATGACTAATGGAAATTTAAAAAATCATTTTATTACAGCTGAGATTATTAATTTTGCCACTAGAAAAATTCTGACTATCAAAGAGAATGACAGTAAGATTTTATTTCTCCGCTCAAAAAACTATGAATTTATCCGGATTGGCAATTCTGAAGCGGAAAAAAAATTGAATGCAGCTCAAAAAAATATTTTGGATAAAATATTTGAAAAAGGGAATAGCATAAAGCTGAATTCTTTAAAGAATGATTTTTATAAGGTGCTAAACGGAGTCAGAGACAGAACAAATAAGATTCTGGCAGATAAAAGATTGATTGAACAAAGAGGAATCGGTTACAGCGCTATTTTTTTAGCCATAGGAATAGTGGTGATATTTGTCGGTATAATTTTAATCAGCAATTTTATCGGATTGGGATTGGCACTTCTGATTTCGGGATTGATTTTTCTTATTTTCAGTTTCATCATGCCCAAAAGAACTTTGGCGGGGGCTGAAAATTATTGGAAAATAAAAGGCTTCAAATTATTCATGGAAACGGTGGATAAGGACCGGGCTAGGTTCTATGAAGAAGAAAACATTTTTGAAAGATTTCTCCCCTACGCTGTTTTGTTTGAAATCACTGATCTTTGGATCAAAAAAATCAAGGAAATCTACGGAGAAGAATATTTTGCGAGCCATGTGCCGGCTTGGTATGTGGGTAGCAGCTTAGGAGGATTTAATGCGGATAGTTTCAATTCGACTCTTGATAGCTTATCGTCAAGCATTGCTTCGAATGTTTCAGCTCCCTCCGGTTCAGGCGGTTCCGGAAGTTCTGGCGGCGGCGGAGGAGGAGGCGGCGGCGGGGGGTGGTAGGGATTTTCACAAAACAAAAAAACTGTCCATATGGACGGTTTTTTGAAGCACGGTTCCAAGAAATTATTGTAAAATTCAAATAATGTGTTATAATATTACAGGTTTAAATGTATTTATAATCACATTGTTTTTATTTTCAATACAATAATCCATATAAGAAGAGGAAAAAATGTACTTAAAAAAAATAACAATTCTAGTTATACATTTTTGTCTTATAAGTGGGCTTATCAAGCCTGCTTATGCCGCATCAAAAGAAATTAGTGAAATAAAAGATGTAGAAGTTAAGGTTACGGCCTATTATACTCCGGAAAGAAACCAAGAAAAATATGTTTGTGGGAGCTACAAAGAGGATAAGAGGCTTAATGGAACTGAAGAAAAAACAAGTTCTGGAACCATTCCAAAATCAGGCACTATTGCTGCCGACCCGAACATTTTCCCATTAGGAACAATTTTGTATGTCCCTGGATATGGGATGGGAAAAGTCGAAGATGTCGGTCATGACATCAAGGGCCTTCAGATCGATGTCCATACGGGAACTGGAGATGCCGGTCGTATGTGGGCTCAGAATTGGGGAGTCAAGCGTTTGACAGTAAAAGTCATTCCCAGCGGCTGAAATCAGCCGAATCGGGGCAATAACACGGGTAGATATAGTTATATTTGCCCGATTTTTTTTAATCGCATATTTTTATAGCAAGCNNTCCTCATACTTGCTTTTTTCTTTATAATGTGCTATACTAAACAGTCGTCAAAGAAATAGGAATGAGGGGGCGAGCTGATGACAGCTGCGCACCTTAAAAATCAAGAAAAAGAGAGGAAAAAATGAAAAAAAATACTTCGTTGGTGGGATGGGCAATTTTCTGTATGTTGTTTATTAATTTAAACCAGTTTGCTCTGGCGGCTAATGATTCGGAAAACAATGAAAAAGAGATTATTGCCGCTGAAGGACAAGATGAAAGCGATGCGACTGATGGGAAAAAAGATGTGTTTTCGGTGGATCTTCTGGTTGACGCCACTAGCCGTGATGTCGATAAATACTCTGGTGCGATCGGAGAAGGGTGGATTTCCCACCAGGGCGTAACGTTGACTCACAATCCATCCGGTGCGTATCTCAATGCACTGTCTTATGTAAAAGAAGATGGGCTGAATGAGGTGGATTTGTTGGTTGGATGGAGCGTCGATTTCCATGACATCACTTTAGACGGCGGGGGAGGATATTACGCCGTTGATGACGACGAGGACTGGCTGGCGTGGTATCTCGAAGTAACTCTCCCTCAGTTTGCAGGATTCACCCCATCTGCTTATATTGAGGCCAACTATGGTGTTGACGACGGCAGAGGCGGAATCTTCTGGAAATTTAAAATTCAGAGGGATTTCGAAATCTTCGGGAGGGAATTTGCTCCAGAGTTTGAAATTGGCGGTAACGACGGCTTATATGGATATAATCCGGAGTTTATTTCTTTCGGTCGACTGACAGTTTCGACAGAAATCGAAATGTCTGATGCGATTACGGTGACTCCTTTCGTTGCTGTTCAAAAAGGGGGTGCTGAGGATGGCATTGCTAATGATGCAACTCTGGTCTATGCCGGAGTAACCGCTTCATTTTCATTATTCTAGAGCTTTGATGCTCGATGGCGCGTGGACTCAAATGAGTCTGCGCGCCATATTTTTTATGAAAATCTTTTTAAATGTAATTTATTTTCTACAAACTAAAAACCACAAACCAACGAGGCGACTTTTATTTTTTCCCATTTAGGAATATAATAACTAGGTAAAATAATTTTTAAAAAATAAAAAATATGGAAATTTTTATTGTTCTGGTTTTTGTCTTTTTGGTGTTGCCAGGCTTTCGGGTGGTGAAGCAATATGAAATCGGAGTGGTGTTTCGCTTCGGAAAGATAGTCTCCAGCCGGGAGCCGGGACTTAATTGGATCATTCCATATGTAGACAAGATGACCAAGATTGACTTTCGCACCGTCACTCTTCCTGTCCCAACGCAAAAAATCATCACCAAGGACAATGTTTCAGTGGATATTTCAGCTGTGGCATACTACAAGGTGGTGGACGCTGAAAAAAGCATCGTAGCCATTGAAAATGTGATGAGCGCTATCAATCAAATCGCTCAAACAACCATCAGGAATATCGTAGGCAGATTCCAGTTGGATGAAATTTTGTCTGAGCGGGATGCAATCAACAAAGAAATCAGATCAGTGCTAGATTCGCACACGGAAGCATGGGGAGTGGTGGTTTCCATTGTAGAAATAAAAGATATTGAACTTCCGGAAAACATGCAAAGAGCTATGGCCAAGCAAGCTGAAGCGGAAAGAGANNTGCAAACCATGTCAGAAATCAGCATTGAAAAAAATTCTACCATTATTTTTCCGGCTCAATTTATGTCGACAGTGAATGATATTCAGAATTTTATGGCAAAAGAAAAGATAGCAAGTAATAAAAATTTATAAATTGAAATGGATTTAGGAATTTTATTGGGAAAAATTGGAATTTCTCCTGCGCTTACTCAGGATATTTCATTGCTGCTTATTGTTGCTGTCTTTAGCATTGTTTTTGGGATGTTCATCGGGCGCTACAAATTGATCACTATTTTAATAAATATTTATGTATCCTTTGCCATCACTCAGGTTGTTCCAGATAAATATTTTTCTGACTACCTGTACGAACTGACTTTCTTTTTGTTGGGAATAGTTATTCTAACCATAAGCAGCAGGCAATTATTTGAAATATATATCTCCGGATCTGGTTCGGGGTTCTTATGGAGAGTGTTTGCTATGAGTTTTTTAGAAATCATTTTTCTTCTCAGTATCGTCTTGTCTATCGTACCGAAGAAAATGGCCCTAGAATTTGTTTCTCCTACGGCTTTTGAATATATGACTGGGGATAATGCCAGGCTCATATGGATGATTGTCCCGCTGGTTTTCATGGTTTTTATCCACAAGCGGCTGAATCGGTAGGAGTATTGACTAAAATCCCAATAATGATATACTAGGAAAAGTTATTCTTTTATAACAGCGTTTTGTTTTTTGTAAAAATGTGAATATGCGCTCATAGCTCAGTTGGTAGAGCAGTTGCCTTTTAAGCAAACGGTCCCAGGTTCGAGTCCTGGTGGGCGCACAAACGAGAATCTCCGAAAGGGGATTTTTAAATTTTTCATAACCGGGATCGGATATGCTTTTTGCTATTCTGTAAGTATTGCAAAAATGCCAGTATGCTGGTATGATTTAGGTAGATGAAAACTTAAATTTGGCTTTAAACAAGCAAATTATAAAAATATTTATGAAAAATCCAGAAGGAACAATTAATGATATCTTAGGAAGAGGCGTTTTGGCAGAATTTTTGCCATCAAAAAAAGAATTCAAAGATGCTTTGATGAGCGGAAAAAAATTAAGGTTCTATATGGGTTTTGATCCGACAGCCAAATCTCTTCATCTTGGTCATGCTCAGGGGCTTTTGATTTTGGAGGATTTTAGAAAACTGGGACATGAAGTGATTTTTCTGATCGGAGATTTTACAGGAATGATCGGAGATCCCAGCGACAAATCATCTGCTCGCGTGAAACAGACACCGGAACAAGTTCGGGAAAATTTTGCCCTGTGGAAGGATCAGGTTAAAAGTATCGTAGATTTCGATAATAAAAATAATCCTTTTCAAATTAAATATAATTCCGAGTGGTTGGGAAAACTTAACTTTGCTGAGGTTTTGGAACTAGCTAGCAATTTCACAGTTCAGCAGATGTTGGAAAGAGATATGTTTGAAAAAAGAATGAAAGAAGAAAGACCGATTTATATACATGAATTTATGTATCCATTGATGCAGGGTTATGACAGCGTGGCGATGGATGTGGATGTGGAGCTTTGCGGAACCGATCAGATTTTCAATGCTTTGGCCGGAAGAACTTTGATGCAAAAATTGAAAAACAAAAATAAACTGGTGATTGCGACAAAACTGATTGCGGATGAAAAAACCGGCATGCTGATGTCAAAATCCAATGGTACGGGAGTTTTTCTTAATTTGGATCCCAATGGTCTTTTTGGAGCGATCATGTCGCAGCCGGATGGAATGCTTCGACCTTTGTTTTTAGGTTGTACAAGAATAAATTTAAAAGAAATTGAAGAATTGATGAGCCTTGAAAATCCTCGTGATGCCAAGCTAAAACTTGCTCATGAAATTGTCAGGATGTTTCATGGTTTGGAAGAGGCGGAAAAAGCCAAGAACTATTTTATCCGAACCATTTCCAACAAGGAAATGCCGAGTGAAGTGGCTGAAATTTCGGTGCAAAAAGATGAAATAAAATTGGTTGAATTTATCGTTCAAGCCGGATTTGCCAAAAGCAACGGCGAAGCTCGAAGAAAGATCGAGCAGAGCGGAGTCGAGGTGAATGAAAAAAAAGAAAGCAACTGGCAAAGAATGCTGACAAAAGAAGATGACGGGTCAGTGGTGAAAGTGGGAAAATTCAGTTTTGCAAAAATCAAGTTTGCCAAATAATTTCAGGGCTTGATTTTTTCTGCAATCAGCCGAATTTTCTGAAAAATAAACTCGAATCCTGCTTTTTCTGATAAAAATTTTTCCTCAATCCTCACTGCTAAAGAAAAATTTTAAAGAAAAAGCGGATTCTCAAACAATATTTCTCAGAAGATTCGGCTGAGTGAAATCAAACAAGTAATTTATAAATTTACCAATCAAAGATAAGTTTAAAAAATATATGTTAGCAAAAAAGATTCTCGGAATTAGGAATGAAGCTTTGGAAAAAATCAGAAATTCCCAAGGCGATCTGTTCGAACTGGAGAA
Source organism: Candidatus Moraniibacteriota bacterium (assembly GCA_003543115.1). GTDB lineage: Bacteria > Patescibacteriota > Minisyncoccia > Moranbacterales > UBA2206 > UBA8518. The sequence goes on along the minus strand of DPJH01000038.1, from coordinate 21,488 downwards.
AAAATATTTAGGCAGAAAAAGCGAGTTTGTAGGAATTTTGAAAACTCTCAAAGATTTGTCGCCGGAAGAAAAAAAGAAAATCGGGGAATTGGCCAACAAAGCCAAGCGGGAAATCATGGAAGCTTTAGAAAAAAAGAAAAAAGAAATCGAGATGTTCAGCTTTGATTTTGAGAGTGAAAGGATTGATGTCACTATGCCTGGCAAAAAAAGAGAATATGGACATATGCACATCCTTTCTGCTGTGCAAAAAGATATTGAAGATATTTTCACATCATTGGGATTTGAAATTGCAGACGGTCCGGAAATAGAAATTGAGCACTACAACTTCGATGCTCTGAATATTCCCAAGGATCATCCAGGACGTGATATGCAAGACACTTTTTGGCTTAAAAAAGAAAATGGAAAGGCTGCGTCTGACAAAAAAGATGGAAGAAGCGAAAGAACGCTTTTGCGTACGCAAACTTCTCCTGTGCAAGTGCGCTATATGGAAAAAAACACGCCACCGCTTAAGATTATTGTTCCGGGGAGAACTTTCCGCAATGAGGCGACTGACGCTTCCCATGAACACACCTTCAATCAATTCGAGGCTTTAGTGGTGGGAACAGATGTGAGTGTGGGGAATTTCAAATATATTGCACAGAAGTTTTTTTCAGAATTCTTTGGACAAAAATTGAGCGTGAGGCTTCGTCCCGGATATTTTCCTTTCGTGGAGCCAGGATTTGAATTTGATATTTCTTGCACGGTATGTTCCGGCGAGGGCTGCTCATCTTGCAAACACACCGGATGGCTGGAGGTTGGGGGATGCGGCATGGTGAATCAGAATGTATTTGTTTCAGCAGGTTATCCAAAAAATGCATACCAGGGATTTGCTTGGGGGTTTGGATTGGAAAGATTGGCTATGATGAAATATAAAATTTCCGATGCGCGCCTGTTTGAAAGCGGAGACCTGCGATTTATTAGACAATTTTAATTATAATTTTATGAAATTTAGCTATAATTGGTTAAAAGAATTAACTGATACAAAATTAAGTCCTGAAAAATTGAGAGAAATTATAACTCTGCATGCTTTTGAAGTGGAGGGGTTGGAGGCGATTGGAAATGATTTTCCAGGCGTTGTAGTAGGAAAAATTCTCGAAATTGCCAAGCATCCTAATGCGGATAAATTGCAATTGACGATTGTTGATATTGGAAAAGAAAAAATGCATATTGTATGCGGAGCAAAAAATATTTCAGTGGGCGATATGGTTCCTGTGGCTACTGTGGGCACTAGATTGCCCAATGGCTTGGAAATCAAAGAAGCGGAGATCCGAGGAGAGAAATCTTTCGGAATGCTTTGCGCTAAAGACGAGCTTGGTTTGGGAACAGATCATGCAGGAATCTTCATTCTTGATTCGCAAACGAAAATCGGCATGCCTTTCGGAGAATATCTGGATAATCGGGATAGTGTTTTGGATATCGACATTTTGCCTAATCGCGCTCATGATGCTCTAAGTTATGTCGGTATGGCGCGAGAAATCATAGCTTTGGAGAAATATCTTGTCGATAGAAAAAGGGAAGTTTTTGATTATGATTATGAAGGGCTTAAATTGGACAAGAAGAAGTCCAAAAAAGTGAAAGTGGAAATTGAAGCTGGGGATTTATGTTCCCGCTACATCGCTGTTTTTATGGAGAACATCAATGTGCAGGAATCTCCGATGTGGATACAAAATCGTCTGCAAGTTTCTGGAATCCGTCCGGTAAACAATATTGTAGACGCTACTAATTATGTAATGCTTGAACTGGGGCAACCTCTGCATGCTTTTGACGCTCGAGAGATCGATGGAGGAAAAATAGTAGTGAGAAGAGCTAAGAAAGGAGAAAAAATAGCCATATTGGATGGCAGCACCAAAACATTGACTGAAGAAAATTTAGTCATAGCGGATGAAAAAAAGGCGGTCGCGATAGCCGGGGTGATGGGCGGAGAACATTCAGGCATAAACGCTGATACGACCAACATAGTTTTGGAAAGCGCGAATTTCAATGCGACTTCAATCCGAAGGACAAGAACAAGCCTGACAATGAAAACTGACGCATCGGACAGATTCGAAAAAGAAATTGATCCGAATCTGGCGGAAAAGGCCATGGTGCGGTTGGTGGAAATCATTGAGCATATCGCGGGCGGAGAGATGGAAGGCGCTGCGGATGTTTATCCAAAAGCCATAAAACCGTGGAAAATAAAATTAGACGTGGAATATGTAAACAGATTATTGGGAGAAGAAATTCCTTTTAAAAATATCACTCATATTCTGGAATTGTTGGGAATGAGAATTTCGGGCAAGATCCCGTCTATAACAATTGAAGTTCCTACTTTTAGGATAGATTTGAAAACTCAAGAAGACTTGATTGAAGAAATTGGCAGAGTGTTTGGCTATGAAAATATCGAACCTCAGCCTATGGCGGGAAATTTGATTGCTCCAAGAATAAATCACGAAAGATTTTTTGAAAGGAAGATTAAGGAAACCTTGAATGGTTTGGGATTGGACGAAGTGTATAATTATTCTTTCTATGGAGAAAAAGATAAAAGTGCCTGTAAATTGGAAAAAATAAAACATTTGGAATTGGAAAATCCGATGAATCCCGACCAGCAATTTATGCGCGTAAGTCTTGTGCCGGGAATTTTAAAGAATGTCAGGGATAATCTGAAAAACTATAAAAACTTTTCTATTTTTGAAGTCGGACGAATATATTTGCCAGTCGGAAAAGCGCTTCCCGAAGAAAGAAAAAAAATCACAATGGCTGTTATATTAGAGCAGGATAAAGACGGTGGAACATTTTTTGCTGCTAAGGGAATTTTAGATTCGCTATGCTCTAAAATAGGAATAACAAGAATTGAATTTTCTGAAATAGACTCCTCTTCAGATAAAATGGCTTTTGGCCTATGGCATCCGACACGAAGAGCCAATGTCAAAGCTGCAGGGAAAAACATCAATATCGGATATATCGGAGAAATTAATCCATTTGTTTTGTCGCAGTTTAAAATCGCAAAAAGGGTGGTAGTGGCGGAAATTGATTTGGAGCAATTGGCGCAATCCGTAGAGGAAAATAAAGAATTTGTGTCCCTTCGAAAATATCCGACAGTTATGAGAGACATTTCCATGCTGGTGGACAAAAAAATAAAAGCTGGAGAGATTCGAGAAGAAATTAGAAGAGCGGGAGGAGAAATGGTGATAGATGTTGAATTGTTTGATGCTTTTTCAAAAGAAAATAAAAATAGCTTGGCCTATCATATCGAAATGGGAGCAGCAGATAGAACATTGGAAAGCAGCGAAATTGACGAAATGGTAAGAAAAATTTTAGGTGATTTGGAGAAAAAATTTGCAATTGTTACAAGGAGGTAAACGAGCTTATTAAGTCAGGCTCGTAAATCTCTTTAATTAATTTTTTTATTATTTGATATGAAAGAAATTTCCAAACAATTTGACTTCAAAAAAAGAGAAAGTGAAATATATGATCTTTGGGAAAAGAGCGGTTTTTTCAATCCGGATAATATAAAATCTTCCAAGAAATATTGCAATGTCCTTCCGCCGCCCAATGCCAATGGAGAGCTTCATTTGGGACATGCCTGCGGATACACTGTGATGGATATTTTCGGACGCTTCGAACGCATGAACGGCAAAAAAGTGCTTCTGCTTCCCGGGAAAGATCATGCCGGAATCCAGACCCAGGTTGTGTTTGAGCGAAAAATCAAGGAAGAGCGAGGAGTGAGCCGCCATGAGTTAGGCAGGGAAAAATTTTATGAAGATTGCTATGATTTTTGCCAGAGCCGGTCGGGCTATATGCGCTCGCAAGAAAAACGGATCGGCATCAGTGCTGATTGGTCGAGGGAGAAATTCACTCTTGATCCCGATGTTTTGAAAATTGCTTTGGAAACTTTTGTAAAGCTATACAAAGACGGATTGGTTTATAAAGGCAAGAGAATCATTAATTGGTGTCCTCGTTGCGCTACAGCCCTATCGGACGTGGAAGTGATCCACAAAGAAAGGCAAGGAAAATTATATTACATCAAATATCCTATCAAGGATTCCAAGGAATTTTTGACAGTGGCGACAACCAGGCCGGAAACAATGCTTGGAGACACGGCAGTAGCGGTCAATCCGAAAGACAAGAGATTTTTGAGCTTTATCGGTCAGAAATTGATCTTGCCATTGCAAGAAAAAGAGATTTCTGTCATCGCTGACCGAAGGATTGATATGGAATTTGGAACCGGAGCGGTGAAAATCACTCCGGCACATGATCCACTGGATGCTAAGATCGGGAAGGATCATAAATTGGAAGAGATCCAGGTGATCAATGAAAAGGCTCAAATCACAGAGGAGGGTGGAAAATATGCAGGATTGGATGTTTTAGTTGCTAGGGAGCAAATAGTGAAAGATCTGAAAGAATTGGACTTAATTGAAAAAGAAGAGGATTTGGTGAATAATATTTCTATTTGTGAGAGATGTAAGACTCCTATCGAGCCGCTTATTTCCGATCAGTGGTTTGTGAAGGTGGACGATGAAAAGCGCTCTCTTAAAAAGGAAGTTTTGGCTTCCATCAAAGCAGGCAAGATTGACATTTATCCGGAAAATTTTAAAAAAATTCTTATCAATTGGTTTGCTAACCTGGAAGATTGGTGCATTTCCCGTCAGATTTGGTGGGGTCCTCAGTTTCCAGTATGGTATCGAGGCGAAGAGATTTATGTCGGGCTGGAGGCTCCTAAGGAAAATAAATCAAAAGGAGCGTGGATTCGCGACGAAAACACCCTTGACACTTGGTTCACTTCAGGCCAATGGCCATATACGACGCTTGGTTATGCCAAGGGGAAGGATTATAAAAATTTCTATCCCACAGACATGATGATTATGGGACGGGATATCTTATTTTTTTGGGCGACAAAAATGCTACTTTTGGGAACCTACCGCACCGGAAAAGTTCCTTTCAAAAATTTGTACTTCACCGGATTGCTTCTGGATAAGGATGGGAAAAAATTTTCCAAATCAAAAGGCAACGGTATTGATCCATTGGAAGCGATCGATGAATTCGGCGCGGATGCACTTCGCTTGAGTCTGGTGATGGATATTGCTCCGGGACAAGATGCGAGAATATATGAGGAAAAAATTGAAAGTTTCCGCAATTTTGTGACCAAGCTTTGGAATATTTTCCGTTATTGTCATCAATCCAGCGAAGATTTTCGCTTAGTGGAAAAAATAAGCAAGAAAGATTTGAAAACTTTGGCTGACAAGTGGATTGTTTCGGAACTGGAAGAAACTGCGCTCAAGACTACGCAGCTCATGAAAGAAAAAAACATTTCTCTGGCGCAAGATGTGCTGCGAAAATTCACTTGGGACAGCTTTGCGGCTTGGTATGTGGAAATCAACAAGCTGGAAAAAAATACCAAAGTGTTGGGATATGTTTTGGATAGAATCTTGAAAATGTGGCATCCTTTCACTCCCTATGTGACTGAAGAAATTTTCTCTATTTTGAATAGTGGAGAGAAAATCTTGATGGTGTCTGTTTGGCCGAAAAGCGAAAAGCGATTTATCAGTTCTGACACGAAAAAGAATTTTGCCGATCTGGTTGATCTTATAACATCCATTAGAAACATACGCTCGATCTATCGCATTGATCCAGCCCAGCCTCTGGAAGTTTATTGCGACAAAAAAATTGAAAAAGAAATTGTGGAAAAACTGGCTCGGGTGCAAATAGAGAAGAGCAGGAAATTTGAGAAGAAAAAAATGATCAAGATTTCCACCTCCAAGCGGTCAGTCTATCTTGATATTGCAAAATCCATCGACATTGAAAAAGAATTGGAGAATGCCAGAAAAGAAATTGGTGAACTGGAAACTCTCATTGCAAAGAATGAGGGCATGCTTAAAAATAAAAATTTTGTAGCAGGCGCGCCGAAAGAAATAGTGGAGGCTACAAAATCTCGAATTGGCGAATATCAAAGCAAATTGAAAGCAAAGAGAGATTTGGAAAAAGATTTGGAGAAGTTGTAATTTTTTTTAAGTTCCTTTAAGAAAAGACAAAGGGGAAGTGCTACTAATTCTACTTTAGAGGGAAGGAGGACGTTATGGGTATTGTTATTGTATTGGGTTGCATTGTTGCAGTAGTTTTTGTCCATATATGCATCTCTTTTTGGGTGTATTTAAAAGTCACCAAGGGTTATGATGATGAAGGGGTGGGAAGATCCGAGCTTAAATTGGTGGAAGTCATGCGGAATATGACTATTGAGGAATTCTTCGTAATAACGATCCTTAATCCTTTCATATGCACCTTTTGTTTTGTGGTCTTGATGCTTTTCGAGTCTCGCGAACCACAAATCAAATTAACTGAGCAGAAAAGACGGGGATATTGAAAAGAAAAAGAGCGAATCGTGATTTTTATACGGTATCCATATCATTTTTTTGGGGTTAAAGCATTTGGAAAAAATCCAGATGCTTTCTTTTATTTTTCAAAATAAAAACCTCATCCCATAGCTTTCTGCTGAAAGCGTTTGGGATGAGGTTGCGATGACACTCAGCTCGTCTGTTCGGCTAAGAGGGTTGTATTCATGATCTTTCCTTGAAATGATTGTTATCTCACCGCAACATTTAAGAATGCTTTTTTGATGGATTGGACTGCTGCCAGAAGCCAGATACCAAATCCAATCAGCCAAACGATCATTCCTGGCCATATGCCGAACTTTTCGGCTATCGTCCATGAGGATACATAGAGAATCAGTCCGGCAAGTGCCATCAGAATTGTCGCCTTCTCAAAAAAAGTGAAGATGGTGAGTAATGTTGCCACAATGATTGTGGGAATGGGATATACAGCCTCGAAAGTCTGTCCGGTAACTCTCATAGTAATGCCGATGCAGATAACCAGAAGGATAAGATTGGAAATTCCACAGACTACCTGGATTACTTTTTGGATTTTTTTAAAGAACGTTTTCATGTTTTTCTCCTTGACTGCTATTTAGGGTTGAACTTCCTGATTATTACATGACTGCTTATTATTGCACAAAATTAGCATTTAGTCAAGGAGAANNGGAGAATTTAGCATGAATTCGTAAATATTAAAAAAATAGCCCTAGAATAATGTTTTTTGAATTTGGCGGTTGTTGGCAGTATCTGGAAATAAAATTTAATGATATAATTGTATCAAATGGAATTGAATGTTTGAGGGGTAATTTTAGGTTGACAAAAAACTAAAAATAGAGTATTATATGTAGAGTTTTTTTAAAGTTAAATATCGATTTTATCAAAGTAAATCGGGCAATCGCGTCACCATGTCGCTCTCGAGCGACGTGGCGGGGAGGAAAGTCCGGACATTCATCCCGAGCAATCGGGAAAAGGTAGCGGGTAACCCCCGTCTAGGGAAACCTACGAGGTGCGAGCAGAGACGCTTTGTTCTGTAAAGAACAAAGCGCCCTTCCGAAGCCAATGGCGAAGGAGGGCGAACGTAGTCATAAGCAAGGGCCAGCCTTCGCTCTTAGGAGCTACGGCATGGTCTTCGCCGAAGGCTACGATGAAACGGCAAAATCCTTACCTGGATGCAAGGTCGTGTCTTGTTCTACACTAGTAAGAGCAAGAAGAACCGCAAAGATTTTAGCAGCAATGCTAAAACAAGATAAATGATTGTCACAATTTTGTTTCGCCTCACCGGCGGATTACAATTTTGATACAGAATCCGGCTTATAGATTTACTTTGATAAAATTGATATTTAACTTATGGATGATATTTGGTTTTAAGGAATTTTTATTGAATTATGAAGCGATCAGAATTATTTTTTAGTGCGATCCAAGTGCCGGTAGATTTTGCAATGATTATCTTGGCATCCATAACAGCTTTCACGATAAGAGAAATGCCGGAAGTGATTGAATATTTCAATCTCTCTTCTTTGGAGTTTCATCATGTTTATTTTGAAGACTATATACGCATGGCTTTGATCGCAGCTCCTTTTTTCATCGCCATATTTGCCATAGAAGGTTTGTATGATATCCGGGCTACAAGAAAATTTTGGAAAGAAGCGGCTCGCGTGCTGATGGCCACTTCCATCGGACTTATGATTGTCATTGTAACAGTTTTTTTGAAGCGAGAGTGGTTTTCTTCTCGGTTCATAATTCTGGCTGCATGGATGCTGGTTGTTTTCTATGTGGTATTGCTCCGCTATATTATCCATCTGATCCAGACTTGGCTTCTTATAAAAAAAGGAATGGGAGTGCACCGGTTGCTTCTTATCGGTCGAAATGGAAAAATGAATACCATTGCTACCCTGATCAAGCAGAATAAGAGTCTGGGTTATAAGGTGATAGACCAGATAGATAATGCACATTTGAAGCTTATCCGCCAAATTCGTGCTAATAAGGGAGTGGATGAAATAATCCTATGCGAATCATCCATTACGGATGACGAGCAAGAAAAGTTGATTGACTATTGCGCTATCAACAATATTACTTATAAATTTATTCCTACAACTTTTCAAACTTCCAGATATGAAATCGGAGTTCTCAACGGCGAACCTCTTATTGAAGTGAAGCACACTCCATTGGACGGATGGGGAAGAATTCTAAAAAGAGTTTTCGATATCGCAGCTTCTGTTTTAGGGATAATAATCACTTCTCCGATCATGATCGTGACAGCCTTGGCTGTTTGGATCGATAGCAAGGGTCCGATAATTTATAAAAACGAAAGAGTGGGCAACGACGGCAGAAAGTTTTTTGTCTATAAATTTCGGTATATGAAATGGGACTATTGCGTCACGGATAAAAATCCGGCTGTCAAAGAAGCATTGGATTTGGAAAAAGAATTGATTGAAAAGCAGAGCGTCAGAAAAGGACCATTATATAAGATTAAGGCGGATCCGCGAAAAACTAGTGTAGGAAGAATAATTGAAAAATATTCTATCGATGAGCTGCCTCAATTTTTCAATGTACTTTTTGGGTCTATGAGCTTGGTGGGACCGCGTCCTCATCAGCATCGCGAGGTGGAAAAATATATGGACTATCACCGAAGGCTTCTCACTATCAAGCCCGGAGTGACCGGCATGGCCCAGGTTTCCGGCAGGTCGGATCTGGATTTTGAAGATGAGTATAAGCTGGATCTATATTATATTGAAAATTGGTCGCTTCTTCTGGATATCCGAATCTGCCTGAAAACAATCGGAGTCTTGTTCAGGAAAAGAAGAAATCTATAGCTGAAATTTAAAAAAAGCTGCTTGTAAAAATGAAGAATTGATGCTAAGCTAGTTATTAACCTGAAAATGTTGTGGTTTTTTAAAATTTTTTCTCTAAGGGAGATAAAAATGAAAGAGAAGGGAAAACAAGAGTTAGCGGTTGGAAGTGCCAATCTCATCAATGTTGATGATCTTCAAGGGGCATTGATTGGGATGCCAACAGACGATTTCTTAAAGTTATTGGATAGTGTCGTTAGAGAAAAAGGCTCGGAAAAATTAAACATGATTATTATGGGCCTTGAGATTATGCAGACTAAATCGTCTTTCCGGGGAGGTGATAGGAATTATTTGGCTATTCTTGAAAAGGCATTGGCGCTTAACCCGCTCTCTTTTTATGCCAAGCATCAGAATATTCCATTCGAACAAGTCGGTAGAGTGGATATTATTAACTGGTGGACTACTCTGATGCAGATGGCGGCGGTGAATGGCTATTGCCAAGACGGAATTGATTGCATTTCCCGCAAATCAAATTTTTGGAAAGCTACAGTTAACTTGGCCAGTAAAATGCAGGCCAACCCATCGGCGTATCAGTTTCTTCCAGCCTTGCTTATCAATTATCCCAAGGAAGTCGAAAGAGTATTGGGTGTTGTCCAAGATCCGATACCATTCCTTGAAATTTTAATTGGAGAGGCATATGAGGATATTTTGGAATTGCCCAAATTAATTGAAGCATTTTCTTTAATTGAAAGAGACGGAGACATCTCCCGCTCAGTAGCTGATGGGATACTCTCTATTCATTTGGCTATGATTAAATAGCACCTCGATATCAAATCTTCAGATCTCGGCGCACAGCAATGCTTGCTCCGGGATTTTTTTATTCTTTACTAAAGCTGGCATAAAAAGCTATTATCATGTTAAAATATTAGTATGTTAATAGGCTAAGATGTTGTTATGCGAATAGCACTTGTTCATGATTATTTGGTCCAATATGGAGGAGCGGAAAGAGTTTTAGATTGCTTTACTGAGCTTTTCCCGAATGCTACGATCTATACTTTAGTATATAATAAGAAAGCCATGCACGGTTTTTTTGCTGACCGTAAAATCCGAACTTCTTTCATTCAAAAAATTCCCTTTGCCAAAGAAAAGCACCGTATTTTCCCCCAACTGATGCCCATGGCTATCGAGCAATTTGATTTTTCACGATATGACATAGTGCTTTCCGATTCATCAAGCTATGCTAAAGGAATTGTGACCGGTCCGCGAACTCTACATCTTTGTTATATGCACACGCCTATGCGTTATGCCTGGGATGATTGCCAGAAATATACCAGTGATTTTGATTTTCCCAGCTTCATAAAAAAACTGGTTCCTTTTGCCATGAACTATATCCGCATTTGGGACAGGATCAGCGCTGAAAGGCCGGATAAGATAATTGCCAATTCCAATTTTGTCGCTAAAAGAATCAAGAAATATTATAAAAGAGACAGCGTGGTCATCCATCCTCCGGTTAATTTCGATAAATTCTACTCCAGCCATGAAAATGACGGATCGTTTTTGATGGTAGGAAGATTGGTAGCTTATAAGAGGCACGATATTACTATCAAGGCTTTCAATAAGCTGGGTCTGAAGCTAAAAATAATCGGAAGAGGGCCTGAAATGGAGAGATTGAAAAAAATAGCCAACCCGAATATCGAATTTTTAGGCCGAGTGAGCGACGAAGATCTGCCCAAATATTATGCCAATTGCCGAGCTTTTATTTTTCCTCAAGAAGAAGATTTTGGTATTGTGGCGATGGAGGCTTTGGCTTCCGGAAAGCCGATAGTGGCTTTCAGAGGGGGAGATGTGGTGGAGCATGTGGAAGAGGGAAAAACCGGAATCTTTTTTGATAATCAGTCCGTGAATGATATAATCCAGGCAATAAATAAGTTGGACGGATTGAAGCATGATCCGCATTATTGTCGGGAAAAAGCACAAAAATTCGACAAGAAAATATTCAAAGAAAAGATAAAAAATTATATTGAAAATGAATATAGGATTTTTAAAGAAAAAGCCTGAATCTAAGAAAGAATTTTACAATAACACAAAATTATAATTTTGTCAAATACAAGCATCTGGTGATATACTAAAACAAGGAAAAGCTTAAGTTAAGGAATTTTTGATTTAAATGGCATTATAATTTCACATAATTAGGACTTACGCATTTGCTTGCAACAATACACGCTTCAGCGCGATAGATGATATTTTTTGTCCAATCTCGACACTTCGTCAAAGATCAGCATTAAAAAATATAGCCAATTTCTCGCTTCCGTGGCGTATTGCCACAATCAAATGAGTAAGTTAATAATATCAATGCTATGGAGTTGAAGGAATATTGGGAAATAATTAAGAAAGACAGAAAGGTTTTTTTGGGCGTTATTGTTTTAATTATTCTTACAAGCATAATGTATTTTAGCTTGAGGCCGGATTCTTATGATGTTTCTCTGGCGCTTGGCATAACCAGGAATGGAACCCAGCAAACAACAGACTATCGCTATGATGACTTCTATCGTTTGCAGGCGGATGAAAAATTTGCAGAAACAATAGTGGAATGGCTGAAAAATCCAAGAACGGTTAGCGATATATATTCCAAAGCCGGAATGGATGTGGATGATCGCAGCTTGCGGCAACTTGCAAAAATGTTGAAGCCGGAAAAGCTTTCTGCTCAAATGGTGTCGGTTTCATTTTCCTCTTCGGATGGAAATTCAGCCAAAAAAATTGCAGGGGCTATCTCAGAAATTGTTTCAAAAAATGTAGAAACATTGAATGAGAATCAAAATGAGGCGACTTGGTTCCGAGTCATTGGGCAAAATCCGGTTATTATAAAAAATCAAGGGAATGTGTGGATGATTTTTGTTTTTCCGATGCTGTTTGGAATTTTCATCGGTCTTTGGGCAGTCATGATAAGGCATTATTTAAAATAATCTTCTATTTCCCGGTTGGTGATCGAATATATAATATATTAAAATATGAGAATTGGAATTGATGTCAGATGCTTTGCTGATGGAAGAAGAACGGGAGTGGAAGAATATGCTCTCGGTTTTTTGGATAATATTTTCCAGATGGATACGAGAAATGAATACGTTCTTTTTTTTAATTCTTTCAAGAAGAGGAAAGTTGATTTTTCTTGGACAGACAAATATCCCAATGTGACTATAAAAAAATTCAATTATCCCAATAAGATTTTGAATTTATTTTTTTGGTATCTGAATTGGCCGAAAATTGATCGTATGGTCGGAGGAGCGGATATTTTCTTCATGCCTAACATAAACTTCTATAGCGTCAGTGAAAAAACCAAACTGATCTTAACCGTGCATGATCTGTCATACGAACGTTATGCAAAAACTTTTTCATGGAAAAGGAGAATTTGGCATTTTTTTGTAAATCCCCAAAAAATGTGTAAAAAAGCAGACGCTATAATATCCATATCCCATTCAACAGCGCAGGACATTATGGATTTATTCGGGATTGGAAAAGGCAAGATACGCATAATTTATAATGGAATTTCTGATAAATTCAAGCTTTTGGATCGAAACAATCCGGATCTTATTAAGGCGAAAGAAAGATATAATTTGCCATATAAATTCATTTTATATTTAGGGACGATAGAGCCGAGAAAAAATATCGTCTCTGTCGTTAGGGCATACAACAAGCTGCAAAAAAATGCCATCAAGGAGGGCAATGAGGAGATGCAAAAAATCAAATTAGTTATTGCAGGATCAGAGGGTTGGTTGGGTGAAAGCATATTTGATGAAATCAGGAAATCCAAGTATGCCAAAAATATCATTGTGGCTAAATTTATTAAAGAGGAGGATAAGGAGTGTGTTTTAAATCTGGCTTCTCTTTTTGTGTATCCTTCATTTTTTGAAGGGTTTGGATTTCCTCCGCTTGAAGCCATGGCCTGTGGAACGCCTACTATAACCTCCAATAATTCTTCTCTTCCTGAAGTGGTTGGAAATGGAGCGATCATGATTGATCCGGATAAGCCGGATGAAATTTTCTGCGCGATGAGGGAAGTCATAAAAAATAATGATTTTAGGAATGATTTGGTTTCCAGAGGCGCTCTTCAAGCGAAAAAATTTACTTGGAAAAAATCAGCAGGGGAATTTTTAAAAATGATAAATAAATACTAATATTTGCGTATGTTCAAGCAAATTCATCCGAATGCATCAGTTTATATATCAGCAGCTATAAGCATATGAAAATTGGAATTGATGCGCGCTTTTTTGGCATTAAGCAAAAAGGCTTGGGCCGTTATACTCAAAAATTGATTGAAAACTTGGAAAAAGTTTCTGCGGGAAATAATCTTGACGCGGAATATTTTATTTTTCTCCGAAAAGACAATTTTGACGAATATGAGCCGAAAAATCCCAAATTTAAAAAAATTCTTGCGGATTACCGTTGGTATACTTTTTCCGAGCAAGTCTTTTTCCCGTTCTTGCTATATCGCTATAAACTGGATATTGTCCATTTTCCTCATTTTAATGTGCCGGTTTTATATTGGAAGAAATTTATTGTTACCATTCATGATTTGACTTTGATACATTTTCCCACTATGAAAAATAGCACCTTGAATCCTATTTTCTATTGGTTGAAATTTTTTGTCTATAAATTAGTTATTCGTCTGGCCATCAGCAGGTCTTTATCCATAATTGCAATCTCTAATTTTACGAAAAAAGACATAATCGATAATTATGGCAAATTTTTGGAGAAGAAGATACGGGTCACGTATGAAGCTTGTGAAGATTTTCGCATGTGCAGCGCCGGCGAAAGCAATGATATTTTGCAAAAATATGGTATAATAAAACCATATCTGATATATGTAGGCAATGCTTATCCGCATAAGAATTTGGATAGATTGGTGTTGTCTTTTGCCGGAGTTTTGCGGGAAAAGAAGGACATCCAGCTAGTTTTTGTAGGAAAGAATGATTATTTTTATGAAAATCTGAGAAAATTGGTGGAAAAAGAAAAGGTAGGAAATATATTTTTTCTTTCTGATGTTTGTGATTATGAGCTGGATATACTGTTTCACAATTCAGTCTCCAATGTTTTCCCGTCTTTGTATGAAGGATTCGGGCTGCCACCGCTTGAGGCGATGTCTAAGGGGGTGCCTGTGATATCTTCAGATCATCCGTGCATGCGAGAAATATTGGGAGATAGCGCATATTTTTTTGATGGAAAAGATATTTCTTCCATTGAAAAAGCAATGAGAAGAATCATTGAAGATGAAGATTTGAGGAGATCTTTGATTGAAAAAGGCTATAGGCAAATAAAAAAATATAGCTGGAAGAAAATGGCCCAAGAATCTTTGCAAATTTATCTGGATTCTACAATTCCCAAGAAAGAAAAATAAATGCCAAATAAAACTCGAAAAAAAATAATACCACAAATGTTTGATGTTCGGCCAGTAGATGCGTCGGGCGATTTGGATTTTTCAAAAATAAACCAAGTAAAGAATTCCCAAAGATTAAGCATTGCAAAAAGCGTTTCCCGGGCGGAATTGCCAGAAAAAAAATTTATTGTAAAAAATAGAAAATCAATTCTTCCTAACACTTGCGATGTCAGATCTTCCCGAGAATCATACAAATTTTGCCAAGTCGAAACCGGATCAGGCAAAAACTTCAGAAAAGCGAAACCAGAAAATGCAGCCAGAAAAGATGTAAGAACGAATTTCTTAAATAACAAGCCAAACTCCGATATCATCGGAGGCGATATTGTTTTTACGCCAAAAACCAATATTTTTTTAGAAGAAAAACAAAAAGCCAGGATTTATAGATTTGGTGAAGTTTTTGATGCAGATGAGATTCCAGTCGTATATCAGGCGAATGTCGGCGCCAAAAGGCCAAAAATTATTAAGGAGAAGGTCTGCGAAATGCCAGAACCATCCATTACCGTATGGGAAAAAGTTGAAACGCCATTGCAGGAACATGAATTTATCAAAGCTTTTGATAGGAATCAACAAACAGAACATAAGGAGGTTTTAGAAAAAGAAGGGAATGCCTTTCCCGAAAAGAAAGAGCCTCGCATTCCAGATGCGGCTTTTCTTTTGAAAGACGCTCCAAAAAAGGAGCCAAAAAAACTAAACTTTTCCCTGGGAGAAAGATTGCACAAGCAAGCGGTCAGAAAAATGGAAAAACGCGAGAATTTTCCTACTATATCATTTTTTGATATTTTTGCTTTAAAAAATCTTAAAAAAACAACTTTCTCTTTTTCGGGAGTGGCTTTAAGCATATTTTTGATTGTAATTAGCATCGGATTTTTTAATAAAGGATTAAAAATGCGCGATTCTATTTTGGGAGTCGGCAAAGAGGCCTATTTTGATTTAGCCTTGGCAAAGGATGGCATGCTCAGCCGGAATTTCGAAAAATCTTCCGTTGAATTTGGAGAGGCATATGAAAAATTTGAAAATATCTCTCATGATATAAACGATTTGGGAGGAATCCTTATCCCTCCCTCACGCTATATTCCATACCTTAGCAAATTATCAGCAGGAGACAATATGGCTCAGGCGGGAAAAAATGTTTCTCGCATCGGAATTTTGGCGGGAGAAATCATGCGGACAATGGATGATATGAAAAATCCTTTGAATATGAGCAATGAATCTGATTCAGCTTCTTTTTTGGAAATATTCAAAAGCACTGAGAAAAACCTAGGTGAAATTTTGGAGTTGTTAGATGATACGGAAAAAAAGCTTGCAAAAGTGAATGCGGATGATATCCCGTCCGAACAAAGAATGCAATTTGTGGAACTGCGGAGCAAGCTTCCTGAAATAAAGGAGTTTATCGGCAGTTTTATGGAAAGCAGCGAGATTATGACGGATGTTTTAGGCGGAAACGGTCCGAGAAAATATTTATTTCTTTTTCAAAATAACCAAGAGATGAGAGCTACCGGAGGATTCATCGGAACCTACGGAGTTTTGGATATTTTCAACGGCCGGGTAAGAAATTTCTTCATTGACGGCATATATAATCCGGATGGACAATTGAGAGAAAAAGTTGTTCCTCCTGTTCCGATCCAAAAGATGTCCGCTAATTGGAGCTTGCATGACAGCAATTGGTTCCCTGATTTTCCAAAATCCGCTGAAAAAGCCGCATGGTTTTATGAAAAAACAGGCGGACCTACAATTGACGGCGTGATTACGATGACCCCGAGCGTTATGCAGAAATTAATGGAAATTACCGGACCCATCGAGATGGAAGAATATGGAGTTACTGTAGACAGTCAGAACTTTATTGAAACAGTACAGCAAGAAGTAGAGGTTGATTATGATAAGGAGCTCAATCAGCCTAAGAAAATTTTAGCTGATTTGGCTCCGAAAATTTTGGATAAGATTTTTAATGCCAAAAATATTTCAGATATGACAAAGACTTTAAAAGTATTGGTAGAAAGCCTTAATGAAAAACAAATTCTCATCTATTCAAAAAACTATGATATAGAAAAGTTATTATCGCAAGAAGGATGGTCTGGAGAAATTCTTAATACGCAAAAAGATTATCTAAGCGTGATCAATACCAATATAAACGGATATAAGACAGATGGAGTTATTGATGAAGAGATTTCTCATCAAGCCGAAATTCAAAACGATGGATCTATTGTCGATACGGTAACCATCAAAAGGCACCACAATGGAGGCAGTTTGGAAAAAGATTGGTGGAACAGGGTGAATTCAGATTATATGCGAGTCTATGTTCCCAGGGGGTCAAAACTCCTTTCGGCTGAAGGTCAAACCAGAGAATTCAATTCTCCGCCGCTTGACTATAAGAAGTTGGCTTTTAAAAGAGATTCGCAGGTCAGCCAAGAAGAGGAGTCTATGCAAATCGATGAGGAAAGCGGCACTCGAATTTATGAGGACAGCGAAAAGACAGTTTTTGCCAACTGGGTGTATGTCAGCCCCCAGGAAACCGTCGTGGTTAAGTATAAATATCTATTGCCCTTTAAGATCAATATAAACAGAGAAGATGCGCCAGCTGATACGTATTCTCTTTTGGCGCAAAAACAATCGGGAAGCCTTGGAAGCAAATTTTTCGAAGAGTTGATTTATCCGGAATCATTCCAGCCCGTTTGGAATTATCCGGAAGACGCTAAGAAAGAAGAGAATAAAATTAGGATGGAAAATGATTTGAAGGAGGACAGGTTTTTTGGTGCAGCGTTTACAAGAAAATAAATTTATGATCAGTAAAATTTTAAGAAATAGCCTTGTGCTAAATTCATCGCCATCCAAATCCGTTGTTTCAGCGGCTTTCGTGATTACTATGGCAGGACTTGCTAGCCGGATTTTGGGGCTTTTGCGGGATAGATTTTTGGCTTCAACTTTCGGGGCTGGTGATGTTTTGGATGTTTATTATGCTGCTTTTCGAGTTCCTGACCTGATTTACAATCTTTTGATCGTAGGGGCGCTGAGTGCCGCTTTCATACCCGTTTTCACAGGACTTATTAGCAAGGAAAAAGAAGAAGAAGCTTGGAAATTGGCAAACGGAGTTTTGAATCTGACAATTTTTTGTGTTCTGGTGCTTTCTTTTATTTTTGCCATATTTGCTCCTTTTATAATGAAAATCATTACTCCCGGGTTTCCGGAAGAAAAAATGGAGATGGTAGTGCTGTTTACGAGAATAATGTTTTTGAGTCCGCTCTTTTTGGGTATTAGCGGAATTTTCGGAGGCATCCTGACTTCTTTCAGGAAATTTCTGATCTATTCATTAGCTCCTTTGTTTTATAATTTCGGCATTATTGTAGGCATATTTGTTTTTGTAAAATTCTTGGGGCCGGTGGGTCTTGTGTGGGGAGTGGTGCTAGGAGCATTTTTACATATGATGATTCAATATCCTGCTGTAAGACATGCCGGATTCAAGTATTATTTTGTTCTTTTCCAGTCTCTGAAAAATTCTGAGGTACGTGAGGTTTTGCGCTTGATGGTACCTAGGACCTTGGGTGTTGCGGTTACTCAGATAAATCTGGTGGTGGTCACGATGTTTGCTTCTACCCTGGCTGTCGGAAGTTTGGCTGTTTTTAATTTTGCTCAGAATCTGCAAAGTGTTCCATTGGGTCTTTTTGGAATTTCATTTGCTATTGCTGTTTTTCCGACACTTTCCCAATATGCGGCTAAAGAAAAGCACGATGATTTTGTGAAAACTTTCTCTCAAACGTTCAGGCAGATTCTTTTTTTCGTTATTCCGCTGAGTGTGATTATTTTGGTTTTGCGGGCTCAGATTGTGCGTGTTGTTTTGGGAAGCGGAGAATTTGACTGGAGCGACACCAGGCTGACTTTCGAATGTTTGGCAATCTTTGTTCTCAGTCTTTTTGCTCAAAGCACCATCCCGCTTTTAGCCAGATCGTTCTATGCGCTTAAAAACACCAAGACTCCATTCTATATCGCGCTCGTAACAGAATTTTTAAATATTATGGCTATTCTCTTTTTGATCGAAAGATTCCAACTTTTGGGACTAGTAATGGCTTTTTCTTTAGCCAGTGTGGCTCAGATGCTAATGCTTCTTTTTATGCTTAGAGCTAAGTTTGAAAATCTTGATGATAGAAATATTCTTATTTCCGTATCAAAAATTTCCCTGGCTTCATTTCTGGCAGGCATCATTGTCCAAGGTTCAAAATATATCATAGGTTCCGAAGTCGATATGCAAACTTTCTTGGGAGTTTTCTCTCAATTGATCGGATCAGCAGTTGCAGGAGTCTTAGGTTTTAGTTTTTTCTGTTACGCCTTGAATTTGGAAGAATTCTTTGCTTTCAAAAACTCTCTGACGCGAAAGCTTTTTCGCGGCAAACAAAATATCCAAGAAGATACGACGCAGGTTGGGGGGATATAATTTAACACAACTTTAAATTATTATTACTTTCTTTTCGTAATAAATATGCGCCATTTTTCTTTTCCCAAAAGAAAAGTGGCAAAAAAGAAAAAGGCCGTCCAGGCAAAATTTAAAAATAAATTCTCAGCTTGTTCGCTAAAATTCCCGAAAATGCTAAAAGGAAGACTAGTAGGAAATTTTTTAACGCTCACAAGCTTCAATTTATAATTTTAAATTTCACAGGGACGGAAGTTTTTTTAAGTTTTAATTTTCGTAGAACTAAAATTTTAAAAATACCCGCACATTGCGAAGTGCGTTTCTAAATTTCAATTTGTCCCGAGTACTCGGGATTAAGAAATTTCGCACTAATTTTTATTTCTAATCACTTCATAAATTTTAGCGAACAAATTAGAAATTTAGACAGCACGAGCGCGTGCGGCAGTTTCTTTTTGCCATTTTCTTTGCTGCCAAAGAAAATGGCGAATATTTATAAAGAATCTTCTAAAAGAAAGCTGTATTTTGAGATTATAGCAAAGCTTGATTATTCTTGAAATATAGGCTAAACTGGGTATTATATGAGTCAGAAAAACGTACGTAATTTTTGTATAATCGCCCACATTGATCATGGCAAGTCGACCCTTTCGGATCGGCTTTTAGAGTTGACCCACACTGTGGAACAAAGGAATATGAAAGCGCAGCTTCTGGATCAGATGGATTTGGAGCGAGAAAGGGGAATCACTATCAAACTTCAACCTGTCCGCATGAAATATGAGCAAAACGGAGAAAAATATATCTTGAATCTGATCGATACTCCCGGACATGTGGATTTTGGCTATGAAGTTTCAAGGTCTTTGGCAGCGGTGGAAGGCGCTGTGCTCTTGGTGGATGCTACTAAAGGAGTCCAAGCTCAAACTTTGTCTAATCTGTATCTGGCTATCGAGCAGGGGCTGGAAATAATTCCAGTGGTCAATAAAGTAGATCTTCCTAATGCGGATGCTCCGAAAGTGAAAAAAGAAATCATCCATGTGCTGGGTTGCAAAGAAGAAGACATTTTTGAAGTTTCCGGAAAAACCGGATTGGGGGTGGATAAGCTCTTGGAAGAAATAGTCAAAACTATTCCTTGTCCTCAAGGAGACGTAGAAAAGCCTTTGCGGGCTTTGATTTTTGATTCGAAATATGACACCTATAAAGGCGTCGTAGCATATGTCCGAATTTTTGATGGGGAGGTGAAGAGAGATGATGAGGTGACCTTGATGGCGGGCGGGGCCGACAGTGATGTAGTAGAAGTGGGACACTTCAAGCCTGATATGCAGAAAGTGGAAAAATTGACAGCTGGAGACATTGGCTATTTAGCGACAGGGTTTAAGAGCGTGGAGCATTGCCGAGTGGGGGATACGATTACTTTAGTTAAGAACTTGAATGAGGTTGAAAGCTTACCGGGGTATAAGAAAGTGACTCCGATGGTGTATGCTTCCTTCTATCCATTGGAAGGAGATGATTATAATTTCATGCGAGACGCGCTGGATAAGCTGAAGCTTAATGACGCCGCTTTTGAATTTGAGCCGGAATCCAGCCAGGCTTTGGGAAGAGGTTTCCGCTGCGGGTTTCTGGGAATGTTGCATTTGGAAATCATTCAATCAAGATTGGAACGGGAGTTTGACATCAGTCCGACCATCACCACTCCGAGCGTAGTCTATGAAGTAGAGCTTCGCGGAAAACCGGGAGAACGGACAAAGATATATTCAGCCACGGAAATGCCTGATCCTTCAGTTTTGGAAAAAATTTATGAGCCTTTTGCCAAGCTGGATATTATTTCTCCAGCCAGTTATTTGGGGGCAATCATGGAAGTGATGGGCAACACCCGGGCTCAATATGCCAATACGGAATATATCGACAGCGAACGGATCGTTCTGACTTTCAATTGCCCATTGATGGATGTCATCATCAATCTTCATGACGATCTGAAAAGCGCTTCTTCCGGCTACGCCTCGATGAATTATGCCATCAACGAATACCGTCCGTATGACTTGGTGAAGATGGATATCATGGTGGCAGGGGAGAAGGTTGATGCGTTTTCTCGCATCGTGCCCAAAGAAAAAGCTAACAGCGAAGGCAAAAAAATCGTAGAAAAATTGAAAACTTCCATTCCCAAGCAAAACTTTTTAATCGCTCTTCAAGCCACAATCGGAGGAAAGGTAATTGCCAGAGAAAGCATCCAGGCTTTTAGAAAAGACGTAACGAGCGGACTTTACGGCGGTGACATCACCCGAAAAAGAAAACTTTTGGAAAAACAGAAAAAGGGAAAGAAAAAAATGAAAAGCATCGGCCGAGTCAATATCCCCTCCGACGCTTTCTTGTCAGTTTTGAAGAAATAGAGTCTGATGTTTATCAAAATACAAAAGTTCGCATATTATGCAATTTTTGAATATTATATGACAATAAGTTCGCATATAAACGAGTTGTGGCGAAATGTCGCTGCTTCG